>JAFTKF010000048.1 GCA_017453405.1 Clostridia bacterium | reverse complement strand
AGATTACCCACTTCATACCCTTCAGGAATGGGGATGGAAACCGTCACACTGCCATCAAACAGAAACGGTTCGCTTCCGTTTTTAAGCACTATATCATATAAATGAAACTTTTCAGTCTCTCTCCTCAATGCGTGTTTAGCATCAATGTACGCAGGCGAACTTTCAGGGTGCTCTTCTACAGTAAGCGTCATCCGAAACTTATCCACAAAACCCATCAGCTTTTGTGAAATTTCAACCGATATTCCGGTCGATTCATCATAAAAAGTAGGCTGATACGCAACCGCACCAAGTACTGCAACCAAAACTACCAAAAACACCATCACTATGATCAGTGTAGTGCGCGTTTTTTGTTTCTTGACTTGTTCTGCTCTTTTTTTATCGTAATCACGGATACAGGTTTTAAAATGATCGCTTTGATGGTCACGTTCGCGAGCTACCGCAATCAAACTTTCCGCTCGGCGCGAAAATCTGGTAAAGCCTTCTGTCAAATACAAGGCATGAAGCACCGCAAGATATGGTGTGGAAAGTACATCATGAGCATATTTTTTTACATTTCCCCACTTTTCCTTAATTTCCGTATTATTATGAAATCTTTCAGCGACATCCCGATCATTGCCAACCTCACTATAGCACGCAACAATAGCATTGATGTATTCTTCAAAAGCAAACCACTTTTCTGCTCGATCTTCCTCTATGTCGATGATTGCTTTGCAATGATGACATTGATATTTAGATCGGTTGTTGGCTACGCCAACAGTTTTTAATGCGCCCCCGCAATAAGAACACTTTGTCAAATTCATTGGTGTCATCCTCTCAATTCAACACTTCTTGTTAATTTGTTAATATAACATAGAATAAACGATTAAAACCAATCAATCCTGATTCAATCCGATACCTTCGGCGCCGGAAATTCCGTTAACAACCGAATTCACACAAGCGGAAGGGATTGCTGCGCCGCTGATACCAAGTCCGGCAGCACCGCCTTGACCTTGTTCACCATTATCCCCGTACTCATTATCGTGACGTCCGCCTCGTGTTCCGCCATCGCCGCCATTACCGCCGGTTGAAGACAATTGACCGTCATTCAGTGTAACCGTTTTGGCGGAAATACCGTTTCCTCCGGCTCCCCCGGTACCGCCTTTGCCGCCGGTTTTGGAATTGAAGAAGTTACCGTTACATTCACTGGCATCGCCACCTTCGCCGCCATTACCGCCGACAGCAGTGCATTGGCCATCCAAAACACTAATTGTGGCAGTCAAACACATTCCATCGCCGCCTTTGCCGCCTTCAAAGCCTTTTCTACCGTTGGAAGGATCTCCGTCATTATCATTTGCCGGTCGATCATAGGCGTTTCCGCCATTGCCTCCATATGCAATTACGGTACCGCTCTTGATTAACACATCGGTAGCCACAATACCGTGACCGCCATCAGTGCCGTTACCGACGCCCGAATCTGCTGACGAACCCTTTCCGGTTGTGGCATGATCGCCATTACCGCCAATAGCTTTTACCGTAACAGAACCGTCAACCGTAAGCGTTTGCACTTGAAGGGCATTGCCTCCGTGCTGATCCCCGTAACACATAAAATCTCCATCTGTGCCGCGCAAGGTCAAATATCCTGTGCCACAAATGATTACATCTGACGGCACATAGATCACGGTTTGACCTATCATCATTGTTGTGATAGAAGATGTTCCGTTCACTTCCATTGTTAAAAGCACTTCTTCACCGCCGGAGATTCCGATTGCATGCGGATGAAGTGACGAGCTGCCGCCAACAAAGCTGAAATCATCCAAAACCATATGGACAGCTTGATTAGATGAAAACCCACTATATGTTATGGATGTAGCTTCGTAAACACAGCTCGCGTTACCAAGAAATACGATTTTCTTCACAGTGGGCGAAATGACAAAATCGCGATTCGCTTTTATACTTGATCCCGCCTCGTTGCTCCAGTCAATCAGAACAGTCTCGGCTGTGATCTTTTCCGGCGTGTTTTCAATTCCGGTATAGATTTGATACTCTATCCATTTTCCATACAGAATGATATCTCTTGGATTCTCTGCCAGATCATTATCAAACATCTTCGTGCAGTTTTTATCCTCATACCATCCAAGGAAACAATACTTAGCATATTTTCCTTTATCCGAAATATCCAAAGTCGGAATCGATTCAACCGTAAAATCAATATCCTGCGTTGTATTTTGTTCATCCTGATAAACCAAGGTTGCCGTAAACTGATTCGGAATCCACTTAGCGTAATAAGTACGGGTACCATGGCTTCCCGCACTGATATGTTCCACAGATGCTCCCTGATATGTAGCATTCTGATACCAGCCACCAAATACATAGTGTTCACGGTGAATATCCGTAGGCAATACAAGTGTATCACTCTCAATGGTGAAGGTAAGCGGATTTATCGTAGCGTTACATTGTAGGTCGAGAATCGCCTGATACACAATCGCATTCCATTTGGCGTAATATGTCAGGTTGCCGGAAGATTCTTTCGAAAGTTCATACACCGGCTCGCCTTCCAGCTCGCTGTTATCGCACCAACCTAAAAATTCATAGCCCGTGCGATAAGGAACCGGCAATGTCATAGATGTGCCGGCAATATAGGTTTCGTTCTCAACCGCCGAGCCGCCGTTGGTTACGTAGGTAATAGAATACGGATTTCCTTTCCACTGTGCAGTTAACGTAATATCGCCCGTTACCGTATCAACAGAAAAATCCCATAATTCGCCCTGATAGAACCACCCCAGAAAAGTGTGACCCGCTCTTACGGGATCGTCGGGCTTTTGCAGCTTTTCACCGCGCTTAACGCTTTGTCCTTCAACCGAACTTCCGCCTGCTGCATCGAATAACACCTGCGGATAGTATTCCGCAAGAGCATACAAGCTGAAGTGATCGATATCAAACGACACCGTGCGGTCTTTTCCGGACACCTTTGACGGGATTTCTTCGTATTCGTTTTCCGAAAGAATCCGGTAAATTTTAACGCTACCCATCTCATACTCTTGGGGAATCGGAAGTGTAACCGTCACCGTTCCGTCAAAAGCCCATGGTTGATCCCGATACAAAAGGTCAAGTTCAAACACCTCAAATGTCTCGGTTACGCGCCTTAACGCGTGTTCGGCATCAATATAGGAAGGCGAGCTCTCCACCTGCTTTTCGACCATCAGGTCAATTGTGTATTTTTCAAACACATCCACCATATCAAACGGAATCTCTACCGAAACTCCTGTGTCCTTGTCATAATAGGACGGCTGATACAGCACTAACCCTATTGCAGCCGACAGTACCGCTAACAGCGCAACAGCAACAATCCACGCGTTGCGTTTTTTACGCTTTTGGCGCATTCCTTCTTTTTGGTCTTCATAAGCGTCAATGTACACCTGCATATCAATGCTGGTGCTTTTCGTACGTTTTTGCACCTCGTTGATCAAGCGCTCTGCACTTCCGGAATACTTGGTAAAACCGTCTGTCAAATAAACGGCATGAATCACTGCAAGATACGGCGTTTGTAAAAAATCACGCGTATATGCCTTGACTAGTTTCAACTTTTCTTTGATTTCCGTATTACTTTGGAATCGTTTCGCAAGATCGCGATCCTTCCCGAAAAAGTAACATGCGTGAATGGCATTGATATACTCTTCAAAAGCAAACCACTTTTCTGCCCGATCTTCCTCTATGTCGATGATTTCTTTGCAATGATGACATTGATATTTAGATCGGTTGTTGGCTACACCAACAGTTTTTAATGTGCCTCCGCAATAAGGGCAAACCGAAAGCCCCTGCTTCATCCGAATTGTTGATTGATTCATCATTTTCTCCTAAATCAAATACCCGTAATCATACCTGTAATAATATCTGCTATAGAATTCGCTGCTCTTATCCACAAGCATTTTCTGATAAAAACGCTTCTGCAAAGGCGGTAACGGTTACGCCATTCGATCCAAATCGCTTCCTGTACCGGATCGCGCAGCTTTTTAGGTATTTTACGACGCAACCGCTTAGCTTCACCGTACAAAAAAGAGCTTTCTTCCATAGACTGTTTGGAAATCGTTGAAAAACCGCGCGTCAGACATGCGGCCCCTGCCAGCTTCACAAGAGGATTCACCGTTAATTTCGGATCATGCAGCGCACGTTCCTCAATCGCATTACGCATACGTTCACAACGCACACTCAGTGGTGAATTGACCACAACACGTCCGGTATCACTTCGGGCATCTGCAATCAGATCTTGAATCTTGGCAATCATTTCTCCCAGATAGCGGTCAGTTTCATTATACTCCCCGACAGCAATTTCATATCCACATTGACGGGCGCAACCGTATAGTTCTGTTCCGGTCAGCATCGATACTGTTTTACCCACAGCACCGCCGCAAAGCGGACATATCGAAGGAACTTCGCTATCATGATGTACGATACGCATTTTCGCACCTCATTCTTACTGATGCACAACACGCGAACTGTGCGTAATCACATCAGCTTTCAGATTTCTTAAAAGACTCAAAACTTCTTCATAATCATAGTCCCCACTTCTGACCGACTTTTCCAATTTGTCAAAGCGCTTTTCGATTGCCTTGCGAATCGACTTGGCTGCCGCGTCGCTGGTGACAGGTGTGAACAAAAAGGTATCCTGCAATGCATTGATTTCTGCCAAAAGAGTCTCATCTTCAACAAACACCTTAATTGCATTCAATCTTGTGGTGTACTCCGCAAGAAATACCGTGTCATTTTTCACATTCTTCTTATATTTCTTTTTAAAAAACATCGCTTTTCTCCTTTTTCAATATGATTTGATATTAGTTCTCATCAATCTTCGTGCGGTTTACCGACACCGGCACGGGGATCGTCGTATCTTCCGGAAGTGTCTCGCTGATTTCTTCTTCCGTATGAATGCGCTGATCTTGTCCCGAATACGTTGTATCATAAACTTTATATTGCCAATCACCCATCTGTACACATTTATCACGAATCACCATATTCGTAATCGTAAGATCGGACAAAATCAGCCCGTTTTCAGCATAGATATTCTTCATTTTCGCTGATAGATGCTTGGCAATGATACCCATTTCGCCTGTTGTAAAAATAATACCGTCGCGCATCTTGATGCTTGCATCGGCAAATGCGGCATCAATCGACTCGCCCAAGTTCTGAATGAACAAATCAGCAAGTCTCTCTTGAAGAGCCATTGCATCAAAATTCGACGAAAGATCAGCATTCTCCACTAAAGTTCTGTAGAATTTATTGGCAGATTGTCCCATATCCGCAGGGTCAAGTTGCACGCTGAAAGATCCGCTTGCGCCGAGAACAAAGGCAACATTTTTTGAAGAATCCAACACTTTAACTTCCCGACTGGGACCGGTTCCCCAGTCCACCTTGACCTTGAACTGATTATGAATCACTGTCAACCGCGCAACAGTAAATCTCTTACGTTCTTTACGCGAACCCTGACGGGACGGATCTTCGCTGAACGGATAGATTTTACCGCCGATGGGAGCAGGCATACCCATATCGCGACCGTCCTGAGATAAAAAGGCATAGTGAGATCTTTGAATGATATAATGGAATTTGTGATTTACCTGATTCGAAAACAGTGTTTCTACCTTGCAAAACTCATTTCTGTCACATTGAATCATCGCCGAGATTGGTCTTTTCTTAAACATAACGATACTTCCTTTTTTATTTATTACCACATAATTCACATTATGTGGTGAAATGACAATGCTTTTATATATGTTTTATAAGAAAAGTATAGCATAATTGTATTCTTTTGTCAATACAGCGAGACAAGATTGTTTATAAGATAACTT
>JAFTKF010000047.1 GCA_017453405.1 Clostridia bacterium | reverse complement strand
TTTGCCGTCGAGACCACATCGGGTGTGATGCCGTACTGCTCATAGGCATACAGCGTACCCGTTCTGCCGTTGCCGGTCTGCACCTCGTCAACCATCAGAAGAAGATCCTTTTCCTGACAGAGCGAGGTGATCTCTCTGACAAAGGCTTCGGGAAGCGCGTTCACGCCTCCCTCACCCTGCACGCATTCGATCAGAACCGCGGCGGCTGACGTATCACAGCAAAGCTCACGGAGCGTTGCGGTATCCCCTACTGCCACGTGGACAAAGCCGGGGGTCAGCGGCTGAAACAGCGTGTGAAAATGCGCCTGTCCGGTTGCCGCCAGTGTGGTATGCGTTCTGCCGTGAAAGCTATTCGTAAGCGTAATGATCACAGGCGACTCCACGCCCTTTTTGTCATATGCATATTTGCGCGCCACCTTGATGGCACATTCATTGGCTTCCGCGCCCGAATTCGAGAAGAAGACACGCTTCATACCCGTCCGCTCGCAAAGCGCCGCCGCAAGACGGGCGCAGGGCTCGGTGTAATACAGATTCGACATATGCTGTACCTTGCCAAGCTGATCGCTCACAGCCTTCTGCCAGTGTGCATCGGCAATGCCGAAGGCGGTCACGCCGATGCCCGAGCCCATATCGATATACCGCTTGCCGTCCTGATCGCAGCACAGCGAGCCTTGCCCCGAAACGATCTCCACGGGAAAGCGTTTATAGGTATGGGCAACATAGGTATCATCCAGTTGTTTGATTGTCAATTCCATTGTTTTTCTCCGTCAGCGTTTGAACATTGTGCCCGCACCTTCGTTGGTCAGAAGCTCCATCAGAATGGCGTGCGACACTCTGCCGTCCATAATGGTTACGTTTTTGACACCCTTTTCGATCGCCTCAACACAGCAATCGACCTTCGGGATCATACCGCCCGAAATAATGCCCTCCTCGTGAAGCTTTTTCGCTTCCTCCACCGTCAATTCGCGGATAATGGTCGAGGGGTCACGGTAATCGCGCAAAATACCATCGATATCGGTCATCATAATCAGTCTTTCGGCGTTCAGAGCGCCTGCGATATACGCTGCCGCCGTGTCGCCGTTGATGTTGTAGGCATTGCCCTGCTTGTCACAGCCAAGGGTGGAAATGACCGGAATATAGCCCTTTTCCAAAAGATCGAGCACCGGCGTGATGTGGATCTTCGTGATCTCGCCAACATAGCCCAGCGCTTCGTTCTTGGGCTTTGCGGCAATCAGTCTTCCGTCCATACCCGAAATACCCATTGCCTTGCCGCCCTTCATTTCCAAAAGGTTGACAAGGGTCTTGTTGACCTTGCCCGCCAGCACCATCTGCACGATATCCACCGTTTCTTTGTCGGTCACGCGCAGACCGTCCACAAACACAGGCTTTTTGCCGAGCTTTTGCATCATATCGCTGATTTCAGGCCCACCGCCGTGAACCAGCACGATCTTGACACCGATCAGCCAGAGAAGCACGATATCTTCCATCACCTGCTGTTTTAATTCTTCATTGATCATCGCATTGCCGCCGTATTTGACGACCACGATCTTGCCGTTATAGCGTTTGATATACGGAAGTGCCTGCGTCAGGACCTCCGCGCGCTCGTGATTTGAAAAATTGGTTTCCATAGGCTTCCTCATTTATGTACGGTAATCACCGTTAATCTTGACATAGTCGTAGGTGAGATCACAACCCCACGCCACAGCCGACGCGTCGCCGTCCTTCAGGGTAATGACGATCTCGATTTCCTTTTCGAGAAGGATCTCTTTGGCTTTTTCTTCCGAGAATGCAATGCCCGCGCCGTTTTCGCAGACGGTGATACTGCCCTTGGCGCTGGTGAAGGTAACACCGACACCGTTGACATCGCAGTCCGCACCGCTGTAGCCGATCGCGCAAAGCACTCTGCCCCAGTTGGCATCCGCGCCGAACATTGCCGCCTTGAGAAGACTTGAGCAAATCACGCTCTTGGCAATTGTCTTGGCGGTTTTCTCATCCTTCGCGCCCGATACCGAGCATTCCAAAAGCTTGGTCGCGCCCTCGCCATCCCCTGCGATCATACGGCAGAGCGAAACGGTCACGGTGTTGAGCGCCTTCATAAAGACCGTGAAATCCTCACCCTCTTCGGTGATCTCGGGATTTTCTGCCATACCGTTTGCCAGCACCGTCACCATATCGTTGGTCGAGGTGTCCCCGTCTACCGATACCATATTGAAGGTCGAGGCAATATCGGTGGAAAGTGCTTTCGCAAGCATCTCGGAGGCAATCGACACATCGGTGGTAATGAACACCAGCATCGTTGCCATATTGGGATGGATCATACCGCTCCCCTTGGCAATACCGCCAATGCGGCAGGTCTTACCGCCCAGCGTGAATTCCACGGCAATTTCCTTTTTCACGGTATCGGTGGTCATAATGCCTTCTGCCGCGGCGGCACTTCCCGTTGCGGAAAGCCCTTCGCACAGCATCGGCATTGCCGATACGATGGGAGAAAGGTCAAGCGGCTGACCGATCACGCCGGTGGAAGCCACCACCACATCGGTGGGCGCAATCGCCAGTGCCGATGCCACAGCATTTGCCATACCCTCGGCGATCTCGATGCCGTTAGCATTGCAGGTATTGGCATTGCCGCTGT
>JAFTKF010000046.1 GCA_017453405.1 Clostridia bacterium | reverse complement strand
TGCTATCGGCATTCTCCCAAAGACTTACCGCCATCGGAGTGGGATCTTCATAGGTTGTCACGTAGTACCTTCAGCTTTCCTTGTCCGCGCAGACCGAATACACGGTTTTGGGAAAGCCATTCTTCAGACGGATGCACCCCTCGACCATTGCAACCGAGGCGAGAATATGAAAGCACTGCCCGATCTTTTTATCCTCTTCCTTGGGAAGGGTCGCGTTTTTCTTCACAAAAAACGCTCTGACAAAGCGCGAGGGCGAGGAAAAATCCCCGGGAAGCCCATATGCCGCAAGTCCGCGGCTGAACGCCTTTTCGCCCTCCTCTGCCGATAAATGCCGATACTGCTGACAGTGAAACAGATGATAGGCATAGGGCGGATTGATGGTCAGAAGCTCACAGGGCGAGCGGTATACCGTAAGTCCCTTTTTCCGCGGCTCGATGACCAGCGATTCCTTTTTGTCCGAGACCAGAAAATGAAGCTCGGCAAGCGGCAGCTCCTCGGAAAAGGGCGTTGCGACAAGAATCACCCCCAAAAGCGCCGTCCGCACCTCGGCAACCGTTCGACAGTGCGACAAAAGATAGGGGATCAGCTCATACGGTGCAAGATTGACACGGTCTTCTCTCACGGTGTGATAGTGTGCATTCCCCACAAAATTCAGCCCCGCGATACAAAGCCCATGTTCATTCATCGCATCATACAGTAAGGGATAGCCTTTTTCGACCGTTGCGATCCCGATGATGGCATAATGCCGCGTGTCCTTGGCGATGTGACGATACCCTAAAGGAAAGCCCCGACCGAGCACCACAACCTCTTCGCGATAATGATACTCAAGATCCAGATTGCGCCCGAACAAGCGTCCTTCGCCCCACGAAAATGCCGTACACATAAAAACACCTCTTTTCAAGGCTATTCTGCCCTGAAAAGAGGTGAATTATTTATTTCAGTTCAACAACCGTCACACCGCCGTCGCCCTCGCCGAATTGTCCGATGCGAAAGGACTTCACACGGCGATCAATGCGCAGAGCTTCCCACAGATAGCGCTTCAATGCGCCCGTGCCCTTACCGTGGATCAGTCTGACCGAATGCATCCCGACAAGAATGGCATTATCCAGATAGCGGTCGACCGCCATCCACGCCTCCTCGCCGGTCATACCGCGAAGATCGATCTCGATCTTGAACTCCCTTGCCAGCGAATTGCTCTTTGCTACGGTCTTCGCCACCGTTTTGGCAGTGGTCTCGGCATCCTCGCAAAGCTTTAAGTTCTTGATATTGGTCTTGGTGTTGATAAGACCGGTCTTGACCGTGACATTGCCCTTGGCATCGGGATCGCTGAGAAGCGTACCGCGACGGTCAAGAGTCATAATGATGACCTCATCCCCTGCCTTTAAGGGGCGGGGCAATACATAGGCTTTGTCGCGGTTGTCCACCACGGGATTGACAAAATCATCCGCCTCCTTGATGGAACGGCGCACATTCTGCTTGGCTTCGTCAAGATTTTTAAACCCTGCCTTCTTCGCGCGGTCAAGCTCCGCAAGCACGTATTCACTCGTGGCACGCGCGCTTTCCAGCATCGATTTGGCTTTTTCTTCGGTATCCCTCGCGCGGCGCTCGGCATCCGAAAGGATGCGCTTAGCCGCAAGCTCGGCTTTGGCAAGCTTTTCTTCATACTCCAGCCTGAGTTTTTCAAGCGCTTCATTTTTCGCTTCGATCTCCTGCCGCGCCTCTTCCAATTTTCCGAGCACGTGATCGAAATTCTTATTGCCCTTATCGATCAGCTCGCTCGCGCGGTCAATGATCGCTTCATCGAGACCGAGACGGCGTGAGATCGCGAAGGCATTGGATTTTCCGGGTGCGCCGATGATCAGACGGAAGGTGGGCGCCAGTGTGTGGATATCAAATTCACACGCCGCATTGCACACCCCTTCGGTTTCCAGTGCATAGACCTTCATTTCGGAATAATGCGTGGTTGCCGCCGAGATCGCTCCGTAGGAGCGCACGCGCTCAATGACAGAAACCGCAAGGGCTGCCCCCTCGATCGGGTCAGTTCCCGCGCCCAATTCATCAAACAGCACAAGACTCTTGTCGTCGGCTACCTTGAGAATGTGTACAATATTGGTCATATGCGCCGAGAAGGTGGACAGTGATTGCTCGATCGACTGCTCGTCACCGATATCGGCGTGAACCGATTCAAACACTCGCACACAAGAGCCGTCGCGGCAGGGAATGTGAAGACCCGCCTGCGCCATCAGGGTCAGAAGACCCAGCGTTTTCATCGTGACGGTCTTACCGCCCGTGTTAGGGCCTGTGATAATGAGCGAATCAAATTCACCGCCAAGGCGAATGTCGATCGGTACGACAGTATCCTTATGGAGAAGCGGATGCCTTGCGCCCATAAGACGGATCTCGCCGTCTTCGGTCAGATCGGGGCATACCGCGCGATACTGCCAGGAAAGCTCAGCCTTGGCAAAAATAAAGGCAAGCTCGGTAATATTCAGATATTTAAAGGTGAGGATCTCGGAAATTGCCGCCACATCCTCGGAAAGCTCGGAAAGAATGCG
The DNA here is from genome assembly GCA_017453405.1 of Clostridia bacterium. Taxonomy (GTDB): domain Bacteria; phylum Bacillota; class Clostridia; order Oscillospirales; family CAG-272; genus RGIG1993. The sequence continues at coordinate 467 of JAFTKF010000046.1, read as the reverse complement.
GTCGATCTCTTTGGCTTCGGCGATCTCCAGCTCCTTCAGGGCGTTGTTTTGCTCCACCACCGCGATCGGCTCAATAAAGACGGTTGCGCCCGAGGAGGAGGTATCGTGCACAAGACCCTTGATCTCGCCCTTATGCTCCACCTTAACGGGAATCACAAATCTGCCGTTTCTCTGTGTGATGATGTTTTCCTGCAAAACCTTCGCATAGCTATCCCCCGTGATAAAGCGTTGCAGGATCTCACGCACCTTATTGTTGGCGATCTTGATCGAGCGTCGGATATCGTAAAGCTTCGGGGAAGCATCATCGGCGATCATATCCTCCGAAATGATCGCGCGCTTGATCGCGCCCTCCACACGGGGATTCGGCACAAGGCGCGAGAACAATTCGGCAAGCGAGCCTGCCGTTGTGCCCTTGTCGCCCGCATACGCCACAAGGCGTGTGGTCACGTTCAGAAGATCGGCAACAT
>JAFTKF010000045.1 GCA_017453405.1 Clostridia bacterium | reverse complement strand
GACCTAGCCACTGTAATTGACATTCAAGGGACGAGTAATCATTCTATACCTCCAAAATTACTGCGTATCCAGTTTATCCAGCATATCCCATACACCGAGCATATACATAATGCCGAGTGCACGGTCATACAGTCCGTAACCCGGGCGCACGTTGCCGGGTCCTTCATTCCACAGGTGTCTGCCGTGGTCGGGGCGGATATATCCTTTGTAGCCCCCGTCGTGATACGCCTTCAGGATATCGAGAATACCGGTATCCCCGTCACAGTCTCTGTGACTTGCCTCGGAGAAATCGCCGTTTTCGAAATGCTTGACGTTGCGGATGTGTGCAAACGCAATGCGATCGCAGAATCTTCTCACGATCTTGGCAACATTGTTTTCGGGATTGGCGTTCAGACTGCCCGAGCAAAGTGTCAGACAATTGTATTCATCATCCACCATCGAAAGGAATCTTGCAATGCTTTCTTCATCCACCAGAAGGCGGGGCAGACCGAAGATGTCCCACGGGGGGTCATCCATATGAATTGCCATCTTAATATCGCATTCGCGACAGGTCGGCATCAGGGCTTCTAAGAAATATTTAAGATTTTCCCACAGCTTTTCGTGGGTAATGCCCTCATACGCCTTGAAAAGCTCATCGAGCTTTGCCATACGCTCCGGTTCCCAACCGGGAAAGGACATACCGTATTTTTCAGTGAAATCCAGAATGTACTTTGCCATTGCGTTGTAATCATCCTGAATCATATGTTTCTCATAGAACAGCGCCGTTGAGCCGTCCCCTACGGGGTGGAACAAATTGCACCTCGTCCAGTCAAAGATCGGCATAAAGTTATAGCAGATCACCCTGACACCGAACTGTGAAAGATTACGGATCGTGGTCTTATAGTTTTCAATGTACAAATCACGCGTGGGAAGCCCGATCTTGATATCGTCGTGTACGTTCACGCTTTCCACGACATCCATATGAAAGCCGTATGCGTCAAGCTGACGCTTGACTGCGGCGATCTCGTCAAGCTCCCATACCTCACCGGGCATTTTATGATGCAGTGCCCAGACAATGCCCGAAACCCCCGGGATCTGCTTGATATCGGCAAGAGAAATGTTGTCATTTCCTTCCCCATACCATCGAAATGTCATTTGCATAGCCTTGTCTTCCTTTCTTTATAAACCAAAATACCGTTTGGCGTTTTCATAGGAAATTCCCGCAACAAGCTCAAAAAGCATTGCCTCATCATTGGGGTATTCACCGTTTTCCACCCATTCACCGATCAGCGCGCAGAGGATTCTTCTGAAATATTCGTGGCGGGTATAGCTTAAAAAGCTTCGTGAGTCGGTCAGCATACCGACAAAATTGCCAAGGATCGAAAGATTGGCAAGAGAGATCATCTGCTCCTTCATACCCTGCTTATTGTCGTTGAACCACCACGCTGAGCCGTGCTGCAGCTTGCCCCGCACGCCTGCACCCTGAAACGCACCGATGACGGTATCAAGAAACGCATTGTCGGAAGCATCCAGCGAATACAGCACCGTCTTGGGCAGACAGTCTTCGCGATAGAGCCTGTCCAGAAGCTTTGCCACTTTATACGCCGAGGCGTTCGGACCGATGCAGTCAAAGCCGGTATCGGGGCCGAGCTTTGCCATCATCGTGCTGTTGGGGTTGCGCATACAGTTATAGTGAAGCTGCATCACCCAACCGAGCGATGCGTATTCCTTGGCGCAGTAAAGAAGAAGCTCGGTCTTGAAGGCTTCGGCTTCCGCTTCCGAAACCGCCGTTCCCAACAGCGCTTTTTGAAGGATCGCGTCAAGGTCAAAGGTCTCAGGATCAAGGTAGACCATCCGGTCAAGCCCGTGATCGCTGGCGCGACAGCCGTTATCGGCAAAATAGCGCATTCTGAGCGACAGCGCGCGCTTGATATCACTTACCGTCACGATCGCAAAGCCCACCGTTTCGCCAAGTAAGCGAAGATAGTCACCAAAGCCCGCTTTGTCGATATTCAGTGCCTTATCGGGTCGGAAGGAGGGGGCGACGGTAACAGAAAAGCTTTGGTCTTCACGAATCCTTTTATGATAGCCAAGGTCGTCGATCGGGTCATCGGTCGTACCGATAAAGGTCACGCCGCTCATACGAATGATATCCCGTGCACCGAATTTGCCCGAGGTCAGCTTTTTTTCACAAAGCTCCCATACCGTTCGGCAGGTCTTCGGGGACAAAACACCCTCAAAGCCAAAATAGCGCTTCAATTCGAGATGACACCACGTATACATTGGGTTTCCGATGGCATACGGAAGCGCTTCGGCAAATTTTTCAAATTTTTCGTAATCGTCGGCATCGCCCGTGATATAGCGTTCATCAATGCCGTGCGAACGCATCAGACGCCATTTATAATGGTCACCGCCAAGCCAGATCTCGGTAATATTCCGAAACTGCTTGTTTTCATAGATCTCCTTCGGGCTGACATGACAGTGATAGTCAATGATCGGCATTTTGGCAGCATAGCTGTGATACAGCCGTCTTGCCGTTTCGGTATTCAGTAAAAAATCATCGGAAAGAAAGGTAGCCAATGGTCATACGCCTCCACTTTATTTACTCTATTGTATAGTATACACGATTTTACTTGCCGACGCAAGGTTTTTTTGGATATTTTTTCAAAAAGAAATCGCAAAAAAGAACCGTCTTCCAAAAGCTGTGTCCTTCTGCTCAGAAGACCACGCTGACAAACGGTTCTTTTTTCGTATTAGCCTTTACGTTTTCTTTTCCGGATGACGAATACCGCCACTGTGCCGAGAAGCAGAACACCTCCCGCAATTGCGGTGGGAAGAATCCAGCCTGAAGGCTTTTTCACGGGTGTGGGGGTTTCGTCCGTGATCGGCGGCTCGGTCGTAACAGAAGGGGCTGAAGTCACCGTGGGGGTAGCGGTCGATTCGGGTGTGTCAGCCGCGGTCGTTTCTTCGGTCGTCACGGTCGGAATCTCGCCGCCGAGATCGAGATAGAGAAACCGCGGGTAATAGTCGCGGCAATT
>JAFTKF010000044.1 GCA_017453405.1 Clostridia bacterium | reverse complement strand
TTTGCCGCTTTATTGGTAAAGGTAATGCACAGAATATTAGACGGTGATATACCAAGGGCATCCACAAGATAGGCATAACGATGTGTCAGCGCTTTGGTCTTTCCTGTTCCCGCGCCTGCGATGACACGGATATACCCTTCCGTCCTTGTAACCGCGTCAAGCTGTGCTTGATTGAGTCCTTGAAAAATATCCTGCATTCACGTTCTCTCTTTCAATCAAAATAAATGGATCTGCTCAAAAGACTCGCCAAGCTGTCGGATATCGGTAAAGATCGCGCCGTTATCACACATTACCCCATTTTTCCGGCACAAGTGATGCAAAAGCTTTGTCAGGCGATACCCATTGGGGGATGGAAGCTCGTAGCAATTTCCGTATGTCTCGATATACCGCGACTTCAGTCCGGGAAAATGACGGTCAAGAGCGGCATAATAGTATTCCCGATCGCCATCGCGGAGCGTCATACCGCCTCCTGAAAAAAAGATGATCCCTTTCACACCGGCATCAAAACAAAGGTCCAGTATGCCGCGAAGATTTTCCTCGGTATCGTTCAGAAACGGAAGCAGCGGCGTAAGCCAGACCACCGTGGGAATTCCCTCAGCCTGACACACCTTCAATGCTTCATAACGGCGACGAGTGGTACAAACATTCGGCTCTACAATACGGCAAAGTGCTTCATCAAATGTCGTCAGCGTCATTTGCACAACACATTTTACACGGTGATGGATCGACTTCAAAAGCTCGATATCCCTCAAAAACAAATCGGACTTTGTTTGAAACGAAGCACCAAATCCATAGGCTTCAATCACCTCCAAGCACTTCCTTGTGATACCAAGTTGTTCTTCACACGGCATATATGGATCACACATCGCACCTGTTGCAATCATACACCTTTGTCTCTTTCGGCGAAGCGCCTCTTTGAGAAGCTGCGGCGCGTTCTCTTTCACCTCAACATCTTCAAAATCGTGCTTCATCTGATAGCAAAGCGATCGACTGTCGCAATAAATACATCCGTGCGTGCAACCGCGGTAAACATTCATTCCGTTTTGTGCCGATAAAATTCCCTTCGCCCTGACAAAATGCATATCCGCCTCCCAAATATCTGTCTTCCAAGCCCTTGCCGCAAGCCGATGCGTGATCACACGGTCGTCCCTTACGGCAAAAAAGCGTTTCTGTACACCTCAGTATAGAACATCTGTTCGCCTTTGTCAAGGGCTTTTTGAAAAAAAACACAAAAAAGTCAAACACTTCAAAATAGGTGTTTGACTTTTTGTATTTTATTCTTCAATTGCTTCAAACTGTGTCAAAGCGTCTTCGAACGAAGCCATACAAGCGTCGAAAGCGTCGGTCTTGGTAAGGTCAACACCGGCGAGCTTCAGAAGCTCCACAGGGCTGTCCGAGCCACCCGAGGACAGAAACTTGAAGTAGTCGGCAACCGCAGGCGCACCCTCTTTTTCAATACGCTCAGCAATCGATACCGCCGAAATGATACCGGTCGAATACTTGTAAACGTAAAAGCCGCGGTAAAGATGCGGGATTCTCGCCCATTCGTAAGCGATCTCATCATCCGAGATCACGGCATTTCCGTAATACTTTTGGTTCAATTCGTGGTATGCCTTGCAAAGCGAATCCTTGGTCAGCGGGATTCCCTTCTCCGCCATATCGTGTGCCATATATTCAAACTCGGCAAACTGCGTCTGACGGAACAAAGTACCCTTCAGGGTATCCATATAGTAAGAAAGCAGATATTTCTTCAGCTTGAGATCATCGGTCTTTTTCAAAAGATGCTTCAGGAGCAGGATCTCATTGACAGTCGAGGCAACCTCGGCAACAAAGATCTTATAGCCCACCTTCTCCTGCGGCTGATTCTTTTCGGAATAGTAAGAATGCATCGCGTGACCAAGCTCGTGCGCAATGGTGAAAATGTTGCCCGTGGTCTTCTGATAGTTGAGAAGCACGTAGGGATGCTTCAGACCGTAAACCGAAACCGAATAAGCGCCGCTTCTCTTGCCCGCCGTTTCTTCTACGTCGATCCAGCCCTCATCGTGTGCCTTGTCAAGCAAAGCAGCATATTCCTCACCGAGCGGCATAAGACCTTCCTTGACGATCTTATAGGCTTCTTCATAATCCACCTTGATCTCGGCATCCTCAACGGGAGATACATAGACATCATACATATGAAGCTTCTTCAGCCCCATGATCTTTCTCTTATCATCAAAATAGCGGTGCAGAAGAGGAAGATTCTTATTTACGCTCTCAAGAAGATTTTCATATACCTTGACATCAACATCCTCCTGCGCCAATGCTTTGGCAAGACAAGAGGGGTATTTTCTTGCGCGTGCAAGAAAAACATCCTTATCGATATTACCGACAAAGGTCGAAGTGATGGTATTGGCAAGACCGATAAATGCCTTGTAATACGCCTTGAACGCCTTGCGTCTCACCGCTCTGTCAGGATGCGACAAAAGTACACCGTACGTGCCGTGCGTCACTTCGATCTTCTCGCCGCCCACCGTAATGGTCGGAATAGGAAAATCGGCATTATTCAGCATTGCATAGGTTCTCGAAAAGCCGCCGAAGATGCGACCCTCCTGAGAAAGCAGTGCTTCGCATTCCTTCGAAAGCACGTGGGGCTTTTCGGCAATAATGCCGCGAATGGTATAGTCGTAATCCGCAAAGCGGGGATCTTTGGCAAAGCCTTCCAAAACCTCCGTATCGAGGGCTGTCAGTTCGGGCGTCAGGAAAGCGATCGAACCGGACAGCTTCATCGAGAGCATATCCACTCTCGACTGAAGAGCGGCAAATTCGCTCTTTCTCGTATCCTCGTCCTGCCGCATAAAGGCATAAACGCTCAGATGACTGAGCACATAGGTGACCTCATTCAATTTGGTCAGACATTCAAGAAGCGTGTCCGCATCCGAAAGCTTGCCCTCGTATGCCGAAAAATCAAGTTTGTCAGCAATGGAAGCATATGCCGCCTCCCAATCCTCAAGCGTTGCATAAATGTCCTCAACGCGCCATTTTAAGTGGTTTGCCACTTCGTTTCTTTCTTTTGCCATTGTAAACACCTCTCTTACATTTTATTTTGAATCATACACGTTTGGTCACACCGAAGCCTTGCACTTCTGCATATACGCTTCGATCTCGTCGGCTTCTTTGATAATATCGGCGGACAGATTCACCGCTTTTCCCTTGGTAATGAGAAGGTCGTCCTCAATACGAATACCGATCCGGTGCTCGGGAAAATACAGTCCCGGTTCGTTGGTGATCACCGCTCCCACGGGCAGGGGCGTATTTCTCACATTCGGGTCGTGAGTGTCAAGCCCCAACGAATGCGACACACCGTGAAAATACACGCGCTTGATTTCTTCAGGCGTTTCGATCAGACCGGCATTCAAACAACCCTCGGTCAACACCTCCACGCAGATCTTCTGAAGCTCTCCCATGGTCATTCCCGCACGAGCCGATGCCTCTACCTTTTTGTTGGCGGCGAGAACAATGTCATACACCGTCCTCTGCAAGGGGGTAAATTTGCCGTTTACGGGGAATGTACGGGTAATATCAGCAGAATATCCGCCCGACTTCGCACCAAGGTCAAACAGCACCAAATCTCCATCAGTCATTTCGGTATTATTGGCGGAGTAATGCAGTGTCGTCGCATTCTTGCCTGCCGCCGCAATGGTCGTAAAGGCGTGCTTGTGCTGTCCTTCGGTCTTCAGGACGAAATCGAAATACGCCTCCAGCTCATATTCCTTCATTCCGGGGCGCGCGTTTGCCATCAGCGACTCAATTCCCTTTTTTGTCACGTCGATCGCTTTTTTGATTTCCTCGACCTCGCAAGGCTTTTTGGCATAGCGAAGCGAAATGAGCAACGGATACGCATCCTTCACTTCAGCTTTCTCCTGATACCGATCGCGTATCGAAAGACCGAAGGAATGGAAATTGGTGTTGCGGTTGGTTTCAAGGTCAAGATATAAAACCGCGTCCGCTGTCAGAGCGTCAAGGTCACTTTCAAAATCCGAACGGTAACGAATATACTTCATCGGAACACCCGAAAGCTCAGATGCTTCTTTTTTTGTCAGTCTGTGACCGACCCACTTGGCATACATTTCATCATAGGCATCAATATACAGACGTTCTTCATAAAGACCGTCCTTTTTGATCAGCACAAGATATACGTTCTCCTGCGTAACACCCGTAAGATAAAAGCAGTTGGTGTTCACCTGAAACGGATAGTTTTCATCCGCCGAGCAAGTCACGCTGTAACCGGTGGAAAATACCGCAACCGCATTCGCCTCCTCAAACAGTGCGGCAAGCGCGCGTCGGTTTTGCTTGTAAAACTTCTTATCCATAAAATTCTACTCCTTCATCAATTTGACATAGGTTCTGAATGCTGTCGGAACCGCATAGGACGATAGGATCTCATCCCGTGTCTTCCAAAGAAAAGCATCACTTTCCTCCGCAACCACCACCTGATATCCCTTCATCTGCCAGACCACGTGTGTAAAAATATGCTTACTGTCAACAAGAGGGGTAATCGATAGCATTCGGATACCTTGCTCAATAAGATAGCTTTCCACATCGCCTTCTGCAGCAAATCCGTCTAAATTTACGAACTCCCACATATCGGCAAGCAACCCGTTTTTCTCTCGCTTTCGAATCGCGTAGCGACCGTTTTCCGATCGGAGCAGCAGCACCGTTTTGTCTTCGGTACGCTTATCCTTGCGAACGTTTCGGATCGGCAGATCCTCTTCTATTCCGCTTTTTCTGGCAAGACAAAGCAACTTCACAGGACAACGGTCGCACTTCGGCGCACCGTTCGGAATGCACACCGTTTCGCCAAGCTCCATCAACCCTTCGGTCAATAGCGCCGCCTCTTCCCCTTCGGGGTAATTTGCCCGAAGAAGCGCTGTCACATCCTTCTTGGTTTTTAACAGCATAATATCTTCATACGATGCCAGCATTCTGGAAATCACACGAAGCACATTTCCGTCTACCGCAGGCTCACTTTGGCCGAATGCGATCGAGGCGATCGCCCCTGCGGTATAGTCCCCGATTCCGGGAAGCTTACGCAAAAGTGCCGCCGATGACGGCAGCTCACCGCCATACTGCTCCATAATGATTTCTGCCGCCTTTTTCAGATTCCGTGCACGGGAATAATACCCCAGTCCCTGCCAAAGCTTCATCAAAACCTCGTCATCCGCCTCAGCAAGTGCTTGTACCGACGGAAAGACGGCAAGAAACCGCGTATAATACGAAAGAACCGCCTCAATACGCGTTTGTTGAAGCATGATCTCCGAAATCCAAACATGGTAGGGGGTCGGCGCCGTACGCCAAGGCAGATCCTTTTTATTCTCCCGATACCAAGCAATGATCGGGGGAATCAAAGTGCGGATTTCATCGTGATAGTTTGAAAAATCCATCATCTTACAATATCAAGCTTCAGTACAAAAACCAAGACAAGAACGAGGGCAAGAATCAAGCCAAAGGCAAGCGTCACCAGCACACCCTGAATCACGCGGCTAACCTTTCGCTTTTGCAGAAGCGCATATTTTTCTTCCTGCGAAGCCTCATATTTTGCCTTGTATGTTTGATACAGCGATGCCGCGTCGCGGTAGTCGCCAAGCGACAAAAGCACCGAAAGGCTTTGTTCGATCAGTTCATCGTTGGTCAGCGAGGAGCTAAGATACCCCACCGCTTCCCGATAAGCCTTTTCCTTTTCGGCATCCGTCAATGCTTCCTGATTTTCAAATTCTGTCATATCAATACCCTTTCTTTACACAATCGGTGTTTTGGATCTTTGATCGCCACGGTACGTTTTCCCAAATGTCAACACCGTCACATCCGCAGCACCAGCTTGTTTCAAAAGCGAAACACAGGCAAGCAGTGTCGCGCCGGTCGTGATCACATCATCATATACAATAATATGTCTGCCCCGAATGCAGTCCTTGCTCTTTTCTCTGAGATCATAAGAGCGCTTGGTATTCTGCTTTCTCTCTTCCGCGCTCAGATGCTTTTGCTCAACCGTATCGCGGTGAATCAGTAAGGAACCAAAGTCGGCATCTGCCATTTTGGCAAGGCGCTTGGCAACTTCCTTGGACTGATCCACACCGCGCGCGGCAGACTTCTCACGCGAGCGCGGGACATACGTAAAGAGATACTCCGAAAGCTCTCCCAAGCGTTCTGCAAGAACCGCATACAATTCCGATGCCAGAAAACGAAAAAGATATTCATACAAATGGTCCTTGGCATACACGATCATATCGTGGGAAGCACTTTCTTCCTTGACATATTCCACCAAATGGATCGTCTGAGAGGTTCTGCGTGACAGTCCCTTCGGCGCACAATTACATTCGGGATGCGGCATATGACACTCGGGACAGTGAAAGCTCTTCTCTTTTTCATAGCGCGTGCGGCAGAGCGGGCAAAGTGCCGCTGTTTCGGTATACGGCAAAATCTCCTTGCAGGATACGCACACGGGTGGGAAAAACAAATTCAAAACGAGGTCGCCCACTCTCACCGTATCACCTACCCCTCATACCGCTCCAGCATATCGCGAAGCCCGGTATAGCGTTTGGTAAGACGGTTATTTTCCACCATCATCTGTACGACCTGTGCAGACCCGACGAGAATCACAATCTTTTGCGCACGGGTAACCGCCGTGTACAGAAGATTTCGCGTCAGAAGCTGAGGCGCACAGCGATATAACGGCATGATCACAATCGGGTATTCACTTCCCTGACTCTTGTGGATCGTAATGGCATATGCGTGCTCCAATTCTTCGAGCTTGGTAAATTCATACTGGCAAACACGGTCATCGAAATTGATCTGCATCCGTTCGGTAGCGTAATCAATTGCCTCAATAATACCGATATCGCCGTTAAAAATGCCACTGCCCCGCTCGTGAAAGCGTTCCCATTCGATTTCATAATTATTCTTGATCTGCATCACCTTGTCGCCCACACGGAAGGTCAGCGATCGGAATTTCTTTTCACGCTTTCTGCCGTCACGGTAATTTAACACCGCCTGCAATGCACTGTTCAAAGCCTCCGTACCGCCCACACCCTTGTGAGACGGCGTGATCACCTGAATGGAATCCTTAAAATCCACGCCGTAGGTCTTGGGCAAACGGTTGCGGCAAAGATCCACGATCGTGGGCACGATATCGGCATCGTTTTCTCTTGCCAGATAAAAGAAGTCACCCTTTTTATCGCTCAGTATCGGCAGTTCGCCGTTATTGATCAAGTGCGCATTGGTGACGATCCGACTCTCCTGCGCCTGACGGAAGATCTCCGTCAGTCTTACCGTAGCAAAACGGTCCGAGGCAAGCAGATCGCACAGCACGTTACCTGCACCGACCGAGGGTAACTGATCGGCATCTCCGATGATCATCAGTCTTGCCCCGGGCTTGATCGCTTTCAAGAGCGCCGCCATCAACAGCGTATCCACCATCGACGCTTCATCGATGATGATCACGTTTTCATCCAGCAAATTGTGCTCATTGCGGCGGAATTTCGTCTTCTCTCCGGCAAGATATTCCATATCCAAAAGACGGTGAACCGTCTTGGCTTCGTATTGTGTGGCTTCCGACATCCTTTTAGCGGCACGGCCTGTCGGCGCAGCTAAGGCAATCTTGAAGCCCATACGTTCATATATGGTAATTACCGCGCGGATGATCGTGGTCTTACCCGTACCCGGACCGCCCGTCAAAAGCATTACCCCACTGTTGATCGCTGATTGAATCGCCTTACGCTGAAGACGTGCATAGCTGACACCGCTTTCCGCCTCCACCTGCTTGATCATATACTCAATATTGTCGATCGAGGATTTTTCACAAAGCTTGTCCAGCAGTGTCATTTTGGCAACCGTATATTTTTCCGCCTCGTAATACTCACTGAGATAGGTACAGCGGCGACCCTTGATGTCGACCGTCATGACCTCGCGCGAAGTCTCCAGCGAAACAAGCGGCGCTTCCACGCGTTCTTCATCCACCTTCAACGTGTCGGCGGCAAGCGTGATCAATTTATCACGCGGTATATACGTATGCCCGTGATTGATGGCATTATAGCTCAGCATATACTTGATGCCCGAGGCAATGCGGTAATCACTTTCGCGATCAAATCCAATGGATGCCGCCAGTCTGTCCGCCGAATCGAATCCGATGCCGTGAATCTGATCACAAAGAATATAGGGATTATGATTGATGGTGTCGATCGCGCCCGAACCCCATTTTTTATAGATCTTCATAATCGTGGCAGGACCAAAGAAATCACGGCAAAACATCATAATCGAGCGCACGCCGAACTGGCTCTTGAAGCTGTCCGAAATCTCCTGTGCCTTTTTCATCGTAACACCCTTGATGTCTGTCAGCCAGTCGGGATGGCATTCGATCACGTTGAATGTCTCTTCCCCGAACTGTGCCACGATGCGCTTGGCGGTAACTGCACCAATACCCTTGATCATACCCGAGGAAAGATATTTTACGATCGCTTCCGATGTTGCGGGAAGCTGTTTTTCATAATATTCCACTTTGAACTGCTTGCCGTATGTTGCGTGTGTTTCCCACTTACCCTTGGCACGAATCGTCTCGCCCGCATTGAGATAAGGCATCACGCCAACCACCGTCACAAGCTCATTGCCGATGTCCAGCTCACACACCGTATAACCGTTGGATTCATTGGCATAGATCACATTTTCCACAAATCCCTCGATGTGCTCACTGTCATCGGAGCGCTTTTCCAGCTCATCCAAAAGACTCATATCTTCCCTCCCTTCGGTTTTGATAAAAAACGCGCATCCGAATACCGTTGATCCGTAAGCCTACGGTAGGTCAGGATACGCGTCTATGTTTTGTTTACGAATGAATCGCCTTGGCAAGCGCTTCGGCAAGATCCACCTTTTCCCAAGGACTGTCAAGCTCTTCTCTGCCGATATGACCGTATGCGGCGTGTGCAGCATACAGCGGACGGCGAAGACCGAAACGCTCAATGATCGCGGCAGGACGAAGATCAACCAAAGAATCCACTACCTCTGCAATTTCTTCTCCACTGAAGGCAGATGTACCAAAGGTATCAACCATCAACGAAACCGGACGGGCAACACCGATTGCATATGCGATCTGTACCTCACAACGCTTGGCAAGACCCGCCGCTACAATGTTTTTGGCAAGATAACGAGCGGCATACGCGGCAGAACGGTCAACCTTGGTCGGGTCTTTGCCCGAGAAAGCACCGCCACCGTGACGGGCATATCCGCCATAGGTATCCACAATGATCTTGCGTCCGGTAAGACCCGAGTCACCCTGAGGACCGCCGACAACAAAACGACCGGTGGGATTGATATAGATCTTAGTCTCTTCATCCAAGAGATGCGGATCAACCGAGGGACGAATGACCTCGGCAATCAGATCTTTTGCAATCTTGTCGTGTGTGACATCGGGATCGTGCTGTGTCGAAATGACGATCGTATCCACACGGATCGGTTTGTCACCGTCATATTCCACCGTTACCTGCGTCTTGCCGTCAGGACGGAGATAGGAAAGTACGCCGGTCTTTCTCACCTCGGTCAGACGCTTTGCCAGTGTATGGGCAAGCTGAATGGGAAGGGGCATCAGCTCCTTGGTCTCATCGCAGGCATAGCCAAACATCATACCCTGATCCCCTGCACCCGTGTCATATGTATCACTCGTCTGATTGGTCTTGGCTTCCAAAGACTTGTCCACACCAAGCGCAATGTCGGGCGACTGCTTATGAATCGACGACAGTACCGCACAGGTATCACAGTCAAAGCCATACTTCGCTCTGTCATAACCGATCGAACGAACGGTTTCACGGACGATCTTTTCATATTCAATATTGGCAGTCGTGGTAATCTCACCAAACAAGGTAACAATACCCGTCGTCGTCATCGTTTCGCAAGCAACACGGGCATAAGGATCTTCTGCCAGAATTGCATCAAGAATCGAATCCGAAATCATATCGCACATTTTATCGGGATGTCCTTCGGTAACCGATTCGGAAGTAAACAGTTTTTTCATATACATCTGTCCTTTTCTAATAAATATCGCAAACGGCGAAAATAAAAGCACCCATGTCTTCCATGGGTGCTTTCTCATCTCCACGGAATTGGCACCTTACACAATAGCAGGTTGCCGTGACTTCATAGGGCTGTGTCCCTCCGTCACTCTTGATAAGAGTATCTATTACTATTATACACATTTCTGCATCTATGTCAACCGTTTTCAAAGGATTTTCATAGATTTTTCAAAAGGAAGCCGAACGCTCACAGAAGGAACGACAGAAAACCAATCACGCCGTACGAAGCAAGCGTCATAATGATTCCCGCACCCACAACTCCGATAAAAATCGAAAGAAGTGCCTTCCAGAACTTCATTTTGATAAAGGAAGCCACCAGTGCTCCTGTCCACGCGCCCGTACCGGGAAGCGGAATCATCACAAAAATACAAAGTCCCCAAAATCCGTATTTTTCAACCTTGGGTCTGTTTTTCTCTGCCTTTTTTTCAAGCCAAAGTCCAAATTTTGACAAAAACCTGACCGTTTTGATCTTCTCAAGAATCCAGCTCATAAACAACAGTACAAAAACAATGGGAAGCATATTGCCAATGATGCTGATCAGAAGATTCTGCCACCACGGAAGCGCAAGCGTCGCACCCAAAATCACCGAACCGCGAAGCTCAATGATCGGAAGCATGGCGCATAAAAAGACACCTCCGCGGATGCCCACGGTTTTGACAAGAAATTTTTCAATAGCCTGTATCATACGATTACCTACTTCAACACGTGTTATTTTATACGATATTATGCCCCGAAATCGATGTGTCCACCGAGAACGGCATAAAAAATCACCATACTGACCGCCATCAATATCACCGCGGCGATCCATGTGATCACTGTTTTCTTAGAAAAATATTTACCCTGACTGCCCTCTTTTCGAATCATTCCCGCACGAACCATAACGAGTGAGATCGGCTTATAAAACACCAGTACCAATGCGGCATTGACAATGCACTTAATGAAATTAAAGGGAAAAAGAAGTGTGGGCAGTAATGCTGCCACATCTGAGATCGAACCGTTCAGATAGAGGGGAGTGATCAGAAGATTGGCAACCATCATAACCGCCGTTGAAAAAACGGTAGCAAGTGTCAGAGCAAGATATGAGCCCTGCAAGGTTTTGTGTCTTTTATAAAACCAACCTGCAAGCGCCGCAAAGGATG
>JAFTKF010000043.1 GCA_017453405.1 Clostridia bacterium | reverse complement strand
GAATCGGCGTGGGCGTTAAATACGCTGGATATCCGTGAGGCTGTTACCAGTGTTTGCGGAACGAAAGCTGGTGCGGATATGATGGACGGTTTGCGGATCAACGGTATTCGCAACGGAAGACAATTTGTAACGAAGCCCAGTTTTGAAGCCGGCGGCGCAGCGTTCAATGAAGGTCACGGGAATGAATCGGAATCCGATCTTGAAGAACGCCTTTGGATCGAAGCTTGCCGCGGAGGCGCTGCTCCGATCACCAAACCGGAGCAGGCATACTGTGTTACAAGAATTCTTGAAGGTATTTACATTTCTGCAGAAACTGGCAAGCCTTACTATTTTGATTAATACTTCGGCCGCGAGCAAATTTGCTTTGCGGCCTTTTGTATTTTTTGGTTGATTTTTCCCGAAGATTATGGTATACTAAAACAAAAGGGGTGAGAACAATGTTGTTGTTACCAAGTGCCGTACAGGATATTTTGCTTAGATTGAAGCAAAAAGGATACGAAGGATATGCTGTCGGCGGCTGTGTCAGAGATATGCTTCGTGGGGATGCGGTTCACGATTACGATATCACGACCAATGCAACACCTTATGAAATGAAGACGGTCTTTTGCGACTTGCACGTGATCGATACCGGTATACAGCACGGAACAGTAACAGTTGTTTATCAAGATATCACATATGAAATCACAACATACCGCGTTGAAAGTGGGTATTCCGATTCCCGCCACCCTGATCGGGTGGAATTTTCGCGCTCTTTATCTGATGATCTTTGCCGTCGAGATTTTACGATCAATGCAATGGCGCTTTCGGAAGAAGGAGAGGTCGTTGATCTGTATGACGGTAAGGGTGATCTTGCAAGGCGCGTGATTCGATGTGTTGGCGACCCCAAGGAACGCTTTTCGGAAGACGCACTTCGTATTTTGCGAGCTTTGCGATTTGCTTCCGTACTGGATTTTACAATAGATGAAGCAACCGAAGCTGCGGCATTTCTCTTGGCAGATCGACTGAAAGCAATCAGTGTAGAGCGCGTTGCAACCGAACTTAATAAATTACTTTGCGGCAAAGGTGTATTTCGCATTCTGACGCGCTATATTGATATTTTGTCGGTAGTCATCCCCGAGCTTTTACCTATGAAAGGGTTTGATCAGAAAAATTATCACCATTGACATGATGTGCTGACACATACGGCAAAGGTTGTGGAAATGATCCCACCGATCAAGCATCTGCGGCTTGCGGCGCTTTTTCACGATATTGGAAAACCAAGTACCTTTACACTTGGCGATGACGGTGTTGGGCATTTCTATACACATCCTTCTGTCAGTCGGGATATGGCAGATCAGATTCTTTTGCGCTTGAAATACGATAATAAAACCCGTGAGACGGTTGTGAAATTGGTGAAGTGGCACGATCATGTTATCGAACCTACTGAATCTGCAGTCAAGAAAATGCTTTCCAAAACAACAAAAGAGTTGTTTTTTAATCTGATTTTGCTGAAACGAGCAGACAATCTGGGGCAAAACCCCGATTATCATACTCGGCAATCAACCTATGATGAGATTGTTGCTTTGGCAAGTGACATCCTTGCGCGACAAGAATGCTTGTCACTAAAGACACTTTCTGTTAAAGGGGGCGATCTGATTGCTCTCGGAATACCGATCGGAAAAAGAATCGGCGTTATTCTTGAACGCCTTCTTTCTGAGGTGTTAAACGGGAATCTACCCAATGAAAAGGAAGAATTGATTTTATTTGTAAAAAATAATTTGATGGAATGAGGTAAAAAGCTATGAATTTGAATGAAATCTTATCGCGTTGCGATCACACACTGCTTGCAGTTGATGCGACATGGGAAGACATTAAAGCGATCTGTGACGATGGAATCCGTTTTCATACGGCATCGGTTTGTATTCCTCCCGCTTATGTAAAAGAAGCCAAAAATTATGTCAAAGATCAACTTGCGATCTGCACGGTAATCGGGTTTCCCAATGGATACAATTCAACCGCCGCAAAGGTTTTCGAAACCAAGGATGCCATTGAATCGGGGGCGGACGAGATTGATATCGTGATTGCCATCGGTCGTCTCAAAGCAAAGGAATATGACTATGTGCGTAATGAGATCAAGGAGATCAAAAAAGCTTGCGGGGATAAAATACTGAAGGTCATTATTGAAACCTGCTTACTCACGGAAGAGGAAAAAACGGTGATGTGCCGTCTTGTTACCGAAGCGGGCGCAGATTATATCAAGACCTCGACAGGTTTTTCTAAAGCGGGAGCAACAAGAGAAGATGTTGCTTTGATGCACGCAAATGTCGGAGAAGCTGTTAAAGTCAAGGCGGCAGGCGGCATTGCATCGATTAAAGACGCAGAGGATATGATCGCACTTGGCGCTGATCGTCTGGGCACCAGTCGCATTGTTAAGCTTGCCAAAGCCAATTTGACAGAATCGAATCCTTCGGATTCCTCCTATTAAATCAAACTGACGAAAGGACAGTAATTTTATGAAAACACCAACTCCTCATATCGCGGCAAAGGTTGGCGATTTTGCCAAAACTGTATTAATGCCCGGAGACCCCAAACGGGCTAAATTTATTGCAGATACCTATCTTGAAGATGCCGTTCTTGTTAATGACGTGCGCGGCGTGCAAGGGTATACCGGTTATTACAAAGGAAAGCGGGTATCGGTGATGGCATCGGGTATGGGTATGGCTTCCATTGGTATTTATTCTTATGAACTCTTCAATGCCTTTGGTGTAGAGTCCATTATCCGTGTCGGTACTTGCGGCTCTTTTCACAAGGATCTTCATCTTCGAGATATTGCGATTGCAATGGGCGCTTGTACCAATTCCAATTATCCCGCATCGTTCTGTATGCCCGGAACGTATGCACCGATTGCCGATTTTTCGCTTGTACGCGCCGCAGTTCAGAACTGAGAGGAAAAATGATTCCGTTACCGAGTGGGCAATATGTTTTCTTCGGATGTTTTTTATAACTTGCCGGGCAAGGATATGGAATGGGCAAAGATGGGTGTTCTCGGTGTGGAAATGGAAGCGGCGGCACTGTATTGCAATGCCGCGGCGGCAGGGAAGAAAGCACTTTGTATTTGCTCAGTAACCGATCATTTTGTCAATAAAGACGAAATTATGTCGGTCGAAGACCGTCAGCTTTCCCTGACACAAATGATCGAGGTTGCTCTCGATATTGCAGAGGCTTAATATGAGTATGATTGATTATCAAGCGCTTCTTTCCTTCGCTATGGAAGCGCGTAAAAAAAGTTATTCTCCTTATTCCGAGTTTCGCGTAGGTGCGGCTCTTCTGACCGAGGATGATAAGGTTTATCTCGGTTGTAATATTGAAAACGCCTCCTATAGCGTAACCTGTTGCGCAGAGCGTACGGCGCTTTTTTCCGCAGTCGCCGCGGGAGAAAGAAAATTCAAGGCACTTGCATTGGTAGGCGGCAAACAAGACGAGCCGGATGATGAGATCTTTCCTTGCGGTGTCTGCCGTCAAGCGCTTTGTGAGTTTTGTCCACCCGATATGCCGATTGTCGTTAAATACAAAGATACGTATCGCGTGTTTTTGCTTAAAGATATTCTTCCGATGGCATTTTTGCCAGATGCTTTATAAGGAATAAAATAACACGATCACTCCCGTTTTTGGGGG
>JAFTKF010000042.1 GCA_017453405.1 Clostridia bacterium | reverse complement strand
GTCACCCCCAACCTCGTCAACGAGACCAACTACGTAATGACCACCGAATACCCGATGGCGCAAAAGGCAGGCAAGCCCATCCTTGCCGCCGAGATCGTCCCCACCGACCGTGCGGCGCTTGAAACACATTATGCCAACATCCCCGAAAATGTCAAAGCAACCGACACACAAACCCTTGCCGATACACTCACTGCCGCCCTTGAAACGATCGCACTCCGCGAAAACGATTCCGACCCCCATCACAACTACTTGATCGGTCTTGCTTACCTTTCGGGTGTTGATGTCGAAAAGAACCCCGAACGCGCGCTCTCCCTGATCACCTTCGCCGCCGAAAAGGGACTGCCCGATGCGATCGAAAGGCTCGTCATGATGTACGAATCCGGAGAAGGGGTGAAACGTAACTATGAAACCGCGATCGAGTGGCAAGAAAAGCTGGTAGATGTCTATGCGCGCCGCTTCGTTGAAAACGAAAGCGAAGCCGAAGCGCATCTTTTCGCGCTCGCCGAGCTGAAGCTTGGCGATGCCTACCGTGCGCTCGGTATGATCGACAAAGCACGCGCCGTCTTTCAGCAGTTATCCGATCACAGCAAGTTTTTCACCGAATCGTTCGGCTTGAAAAGCTTGATTCGCTATCAAACCACGGCGTATCATCGGCTCGGTGATATCGAGCGGGATAATCTTGACTATGATAAAGCGAAAGAATACTACTTTCATGCCCAGGAGATCTGTCGAGAACGCGTTACAACCGATCCCACCGTCGAATCATGGGAAGCGCTCTCACTGGCTCACGAAAAGCTTGGCAACCTGTATTATCTCCGCGCGGAAGACAGCTCCAACTGGAATCGGGACTATGACCTCATCTTTTCGCAGCAAGAATACGCTGCCGCAGTCGAAATACGCGAAAGACTCATCCGCGAAGACAACACCATAAACGCGCGGCACGGGCTTGCCAATCTGTATCTGAAGCTTGGCGATCTTACCTTGAAACACGGAAGTGCCATTTCGATTGAAGCGTACAGCGAGGCGCGGATACTTGACTATTTCAGCACTTCTTTTGAGGAGAGCGAAAACGGTAGCGCTGCCTCACCGCTCAAAGGCGATCGCACGGCGGCACTTTCGCTGTATCGCAAAGCGCTTGCCCTTCTGGAAAGCATCGCGGAGGAGATGAACACCGTCACCGCCCAAAAAGATCTCGCCCTTGCCTATCAAAAGCTCGGCGAGAATGAGCCGTCAAGAGAGCTTGCTTATCATTACTATCAAAAGGCGCGAAGCCTTTGGGAATCGATCTTCACCCAAACGCCAACGATCGAGGTCAAGCGTACTCTCGCTACCTGCTATTTCAAAGATCCCAACAGAACGGATGCTATGCTGCAGCGCGCCATTTCGTATTTTGAAGCCATTGTCAGGGATGCCGAATCCGTTGCCGCGCGTCAGGATCTTGCGGCGTGCTATCTGGAGCAGGGAGATCGGCTTAAAAAAACCTCTTCGCGCAGCAAGGCGTATCAAAAAGCATTGCCCCTTCTGACAGCCAATGCCATCGAGCTTGGAACCACCCAATCCCTGTACGAGCTTGCCCAAGTGTATAAAAAGCTTGCAAGTCTTGCCGCACTGCAAAACAACACGGTGGATACGGCATACGAATATTACGTGAATGCCATTACGCTCTTCGAAATGACGACGGGATACGAAACCTCCAATCTCACCCTCTTAAAGCTTTACGATACCTGCGGTGACTTTGCCAAACACTACGGATATTTTCCGTTTGCCCTCTTTTGCTACAAGCAGGCACTGGTTTGGGCAGAACGCCTTCAGGACACACCAAGTCGGCAGGATCTTACCGCGTATCGCAACAAATTTGAGGCTTTTCAAGCGGAATACGGCAAAGAGGAAGACATCTACCCCTATCCGCTGTCTTACGCGCTGATTGAAGACATCGCCAACCAAACGCCGTCACCGGAAAGACGGTATATACTCTATAACAAGCTGAGCGCAATTGCATTTGACCACAAAAACGTTCCACTGCAGTTGTATTTTTGGATAAGATCCATCGCCCTTCACGAAACGCTTGTCAACGAAATCGGAACTCTATCCAAAAAGCGCGATCTTGCCATCGATTACGATCATCTTGCTTCCGCGCTATGGAAGAACGGAAACGGCAAGGAAGCACTATGTTATTATATGCGCGCGATTGAGATCGCCGACGAGCTTATCAGGTCGGGAGAATCGCATGAGGACCGCGATTATCTCGGATCGCTCTATCACAGTATCGCATATTGGTACATTCAGGACAAAAAACCGACACTTGCCTTACAGTTTGAAAGGAAAGCGTACGCCATCTGGAAGGAGCTTGCCGCAATGGAGCCAAAATATTCCTATTTGTGCGATCTTTCAAAAGCGCGAATCGATTCCCTGACCTAACGGCAACAGCACCAAAAACCTCCCGACCGCGGTCGGGAGGTTTTATGCGATATCAAGATCTTAATAATTTTCTTTTCTGACTTCGAAATAGCTCTGGGGATGTGCGCAAACGGGGCAGACAACGGGAGCTTTCTTGCCCATAACGAGGTGACCGCAGTTGCGGCATTCCCACATCGTTTCTTCTGCCTTTTCAAAAACAGCCTGCATATCCACATTGTTGAGAAGTGCGCGATATCTTTCCTCGTGTGCCTTCTCGATTGCGGCAACGGCTCTGAACTGATAAGCGATCTGCTTGAAGCCTTCTTCTTCCGCTTCCTTTGCGAACTGATCGTACATATCGGTCCATTCGTAGTTTTCGCCTTCAGCGGCAGCCTTCAGATTTTCAGCAGTCGTGCCGATGCCCTGAAGATGCTTGAACCACATCTTTGCGTGTTCCATTTCGTTGTTTGCGGTCTGGAGGAAGATTGCGGCGATCTGCTCATAGCCTTCCTTCTTGGCAACGCTTGCGAAATAGGTGTACTTGTTTCTTGCCTGCGATTCACCCGCAAATGCGGTAGCGAGATTCTGTTCTGTCTTCGTGCCTTTGAGTTCCATAGTGAGTTCTCCTTCTCATTATAAAAAATAAATTAAAATAAACTGTTTTACTGTGCCGCCCGACAAGCCGAGCAACGTGCGTTCACCGACAGCGCATAGTCGAAATTGTCTGTCTTGACTGCCTTCCGCAGGCATTCATCCAGCCCGGGTACACTCAGGTCAAGGACCTTGCCGCAAACCGGACAAATGATGTGCTCGTGAGGAGAGAGCGTTTTATCAAAACGGTCAGGACCGTCGGGAACACGGATCTTGCGAATTCTGCCATCCTGCGCCAACTCGTTCAGATTGCGATAGACCGTACCGAGCGCGATCTTGGGCATTTGCTTTACCGCTTCGGTATAGACCTCTTCAGCCGTCATATGACCGAATTCTTGAATGATGGCGAGAATCAGCTTACACTGTTTGGTTAAATACTTCATTTTCTCGTCCTCAATTTAGGAATTGTTCTTGATTTGATTATAACAGAGAAAACCCCTTTTGTCAAGGGGTTTTCAAAATTTTTTTTAAAAATATTACACGGGCAAAAGCTCGTCTTCCGTAAGCTCTTCTCTTGCCACCGACAGCATCAGCTTGATACGGTTTTCCTGATTGACACGTGTCGCACCGGGGTCGTAGTCCACTGCCACAATATTGGCATTCGGAAACCGCTCTCTCAGACTGCGGATCATTCCCTTCCCGACGATGTGGTTGGGCAGACAGCCGAAGGGCTGAACACATACGATATTGTGATAGCCTTCCTCGCAAAGTGCCGCCATTTCAGCGGTAAGAAGCCAGCCTTCCCCCATTTTGCAACCAAGACCGATCGTTTTTCTGCCCCACTCACGCACTTTTTTGTGCGGCAGGGGTGCACGGTATTTGCCGCTTGCCGTCAATGCCTTTCTCAGCAGTGATTCATACAGCTCCAAGAAACGCCGCAAGCCGAGATTCACAAGCTTCACGACCTTTTTGCCGCCGTAAAGCGCGACATCCTCCACATTGTTGTCAAAAATATACTGGATAAAGCCGAGAAGTCCGGGAACATTGACCTCGCAGCCCTCACTGTGTAGAAACTCCTCCAGATGATTGTTGGCAAGCGGGGAGTATTTGACATAGATTTCCCCCACCACCCCCACGCGGACGCGCTTTTCGGGCTTCAGAGCAAGGGCGTCAAAATCCGCACCGATCCGTTTTAAGTTGCGCTTGATCGCACCGAAGGAATAGTCCTTTCCGTTTTTCAGCCGCTCGGCAAGATAGCCGATCCACTTTTGAAGAAGGGCATCGGTCGCGCCCTGCTCGGTTTCATACGGTCTTGCCTGATTGGCAAAAGCGGTAAGCGCATCGCCGTAGATCACGCCGGCCATCGCAAGAAGGATCATCGAAAGGGTGATACGAAAGCCCGAATTCTTTTCAAGCCCCGAGGGATTGAAGGAGATCACGGGCACTTGCGGAAAGCCTGCCTTCACAAGAGCTTTGCGAAGTAAGTGAATGTAATTCGACGCGCGACAGCCGCCCCCCGTCTGTGTCAGCATCAGTGCCGTGCGATCGGGATCGTATTTGCCGCTTTTCAAAGCGGTGATAAACTGCCCGATCACCAGAAGCGCAGGATAGCAGGTGTCGTTATGTACGTACTTTAATCCCTCGTCCACAATGTCACGCCCGTCGGTCGTCAGAAGCTCCACATTGTAGCCCAGCCCAAGGAATGCCCCTTGCAGGATCTCAAAATGCAGATTCAGCATATTCGGCAGAAGGATCTTATAGGTCTTGCGCATTTCCTCGGTGAATTCAATGCGCTTGATGTCTTCACTCATTCCAATGCCTCCTTTTGCTTCATTGTCGCGAACAAGCTTCTCAGACGGATCTTGACAGCACCGAGATTGGTGATCTCGTCGATCTTGATCTGGGTATAGATCTTGCCCGCTTTTTCGATAATACGGCGTGCCTCGTCGGTGGTTACGGCATCCACGCCGCAACCAAAGGAAACAAGCTGAACAAAGCTGATATCAAGATCCTCGGTATCCGCGACAAACTGCGCCGCGGCATACAGCCTTGCGTGATAGGTCCACTGATTGAGCACCGAAAGCTGCGTCTTTTCATAATGATGCCCCAGCGCATCCTCCGAGATCACGACAAGCCCGCGGTCACGGATGAAGGTATCAATGCCGTGATTGATCTCACGGTCAAGGTGATAGGGTCGTCCCGAAAGCACGATCACAGGCAGATTTTTTTCTCTTGCCACCTGCAAGAGCGCATCCCCCCGCGAGCGAAGCTGTTCCATATAGCGGTAATCTTCGGTATACGCCGCATCGACTGCCGCCTTGACCTCGGAAAAACGGAACTTTCCGAATTCCCTTCCGAGCATCGCGGCAAATTTCTTGGTGAAATCCTTCGGGCGGTGAATGCCGAAATCGTCATAGATCAGGCGCACATCCTTCAGCGCCATATTGTTCGCCACCACGCGCGGATAATAGGCAACCACGGGACAGTTATAATGATTGTCCCCAAGGGATTCGTTGATATTATAAGTCAGGCAGGGATAAAAAATTGTCTTCACGCCGTCGGCAACGAGGGCTTCAATATGTCCGTGCACCAGCTTGGCAGGATAGCACGCGGTATCCGAGGGGATCGAATTCTGACCGAGCAGATACAGCTTTTTGCCGGATGGGGGCGAAAGACGGATGCCAAAGCCCAATGTTTTGAAAAGCGTATGCCAGAAGGGCAAAAGCTCAAACACACCCAGCACCATCGGAATGCCTACCGTTTCGCGCGCGCCCTCCACGGAGCGGTACGCCGACAGCAGTTCCCATTTTTCGTCATACGTACTGTAGGTTTCTTTGACCACACGCTTTTCGGTGGGCTTTTCGCACTGATTGCCCCCGATGTAGCGCTTACCGTCCGCAAAGGTATTGACCGTCAGCTTACAGCGATTGGTACAGCCCTTGCAGGTGATCGCCTTGACATCGTGACGGAAGGCTTCAAGCGCCTTTGCGTCAATGATCGCGCTCTGTTCTTTGCCTTCCTCGGCGGCACGCGCCATGGCGTACAGTGCCGCGCCGAATGCACCCATTTTCCCCGAAGCGGCAGGGCGAAGCACTTCCCCGCCCACCTCTTTTTCAAAGGCACGAAGCACACTGTCATTCAGAAATGTACCACCCTGCACCACAATATGCTGACCGAGCGGCTCGCCCTCTGCCTTGCGGATCACCTTGTACAGCGCGTTCTTGACCACACTGATCGAAAGTCCTGCCGCAATATTCTCGATCGATGCCCCGTCCTTCTGCGCCTGCTTGACCGAGGAATTCATAAAGACCGTACAGCGCGAGCCGAGATCGACAGGCTTTGGGGCAAACAGAGCAAGGCGCGAAAATTCTTCGGTCGTATAACCGAGGGCGGCGGCGAAGGTCTGTAAAAATGAACCGCAACCCGAGGAGCACGCCTCGTTCAGGAAAATATTATCTACCGCGCCGTTTTTGATCTGAAAGCATTTAATGTCCTGACCGCCGATATCGATAATAAAATCGACCTCAGGCTCAAGGCGCTTCGCGCCCATAAAATGCGCCACCGTTTCCACAATGCCGTAGTCCAGATGGAAGGCACTTTTGACGATCTCCTCCCCATAGCCGGTTGCGGCAGAGGCAACG
>JAFTKF010000041.1 GCA_017453405.1 Clostridia bacterium | reverse complement strand
GGGCACAGCACAAGCGGCACAAGTCACCTCATCGTCAGCCGCGGCATCGGCACGCATACCGTGATTCCCCGCATCCATAATCCCCCCGAAATCGTTATGGTGCATTTAGAATCCGAAAAGAATCAAAAAGAAAAACAAAACGGATAAGAAGGCAACCCTTCTTATCCGTTTTGTTTGATGCGATACTCTCCCGGGGATACCCCGAACCGCTTTTTGAAATCGCGGTAAAAGGTGGAAAAATCGTTATACCCCACCTTGCGCGAGATCTCCTCCACCGACATCGTCGTGCTGAGTAATAGGCGTTCTGCCTCCTGCAAGCGCTTTTTGATCAGGTACTGATAGGGCGTTGTACCGTATTCCTTTTTAAACAGCTTGATGGTATAATCCTCCGAATACCCATACCGTGCCGCAATATCACCAAGTGAGAGCGGGGCGTGATACTCCGAAGCGATATACCGCTTGATATCCTTAGCGATCACCGTACGTTTTTTCTCAGGCACGGTATTGTTTTCAAGCTCGGCAAGAATTTCAAACATCAAAGCGTTCAGCGCGAAGAAATTAGCCGAGCGCGAACGGTAAAGGCGGTCATATTCCTCGGCAAGCGCGCGGATCGCGCCCTCACTGAACTTGCCGCGGATCGGAAGCCCCTCAGGCTCGTTTTCCGAAAAGGCAGCATTCATATGTAAAAAGAAATATTTCGGCTCGTCGCTTGCGCGCTTGCCGCTCTGAAACAGCCCCGCGCGCTGAATATAGTACTCCCCTGCTGTGAGTGTTATGCTCTTTCCGTCCTCTTCAAAGCGCAGAACCCCTTCGACGAGCAGAATCAAAACGCTTTCGGAAAACACTCTTGTAATATGGTGCTCCCCTTTTTCAAACTGTCTGTAGCCGAAAAATTTAAACTCGCACATCGGCTTACGGCACAAAACCATCGCTTTCCTCCGTCACATCGATTTTTGCAATAGAGCTGTCTCTATTTGTTATTGCCAAAACGCTTGATTTATGGTATTATAGCATAAAGACTTGATTTTGTCAATTCTCGATCGAAAGGATTTTTGCAAAGTGATACGACCACTCGCCTTCTCTCCCTTTTCCCCTGCCGAGATCACGCCGCAGGGCTGGCTGTACCGCCAGCTTCGTCAACAAGCCGACTCTCTTGCAGGCAATCTCGACAAGCTTTGGCCCGATATCCGCGACAGTATGTGGATCGGCAAGGAACGCAACGACTGGGAGCGCGTTCCCTATTGGCTTGACGGCTTTATTCCTCTCGCCTTTCTCTTGGATGACGGGAATATGAAAGCCCGCGCCGCCACCTATATCAACGGCATTCTCGACCGTCAGTGCGAGGATGGCTGGCTCTGCCCGACCAATAACCGCTATCACTACGACACGTGGGCGGCACTTCTTTTGTGCAAAGTGCTTGCTGTCTGGTGTGACGCCACGAATGACAGCCGCGCCGAAGAAGCCCTGTACCGCTGTCTGAAGCAATTTACTACCCACATCGACGGCACGACCCTGCACAATTGGGGGGCGGCTCGTTGGTTTGAAGGACTGATCCCGATCTTCTGGCTATATGAACGCCGTCCCGAGCCGTGGCTGGTTCTCCTTGCCAAAAAGCTCGATGTGCAGGGCTTCGATTGGGAAAAGGTATTTGCAAACGAAATGCTTGATTCCCTCACCGAAAGCTGGGATTATATTTCGCACGTTGTCAATATCGCGATGATGCTACGCAGTCGCACCCTGATGTCGCGCATTACCGGTGAAGACCCCGATGCCTTTGCCAAAAAAGCCCTCGCGTGGCTGCAGACCCATCACGGTATGGCAACGGGACATTTCACGGGAGATGAAAATCTCTCGGGCACTTCCCCCGTGCAGGGCAGTGAGCTTTGCTCGGTCGTGGAGGCAATGTTCTCCTTCGAAACGCTCTTTTCGGTTTCGGGCAACCCTATGTGGCTGGACTGCCTTGAAAAAGAAGCCTTCAACGCCCTGCCCGCCGCCTTTTCCACCGATATGTGGACACATCAATATGTTCAATTGACCAATCAGGTCGAATGCGCACGCACGAAGACCCGTGTTTTCCGCACCAATAATGAAGAAGCACATATATTCGGGCTGGAGCCTCATTACGGTTGCTGTACTGCCAATATGGGGCAGGGCTTCCCGAAGCTTGCCCTTCACGCGGTGATGAAGGCAGAACACACAATTGCCGTCGCACTTCCCCTCCCTTTGACACTGCACACAACCGTAGGCACGACTCCCGTTACCCTGATTTGTGATACACGCTATCCCTTCGGGAACTCGGTGCACTACACCGTCAAAGCCCCTCACCCCGTCAACTTCACGCTGATGCTCCGTGTTCCCGGAAATGTCAAAAA
This sequence comes from Clostridia bacterium, assembly GCA_017453405.1. Taxonomy (GTDB): domain Bacteria; phylum Bacillota; class Clostridia; order Oscillospirales; family CAG-272; genus RGIG1993. The sequence goes on along the minus strand of JAFTKF010000041.1, from coordinate 821 downwards.
CGCCGAGATCAACGGAAGAGCTGTCAAAGCAGGCGAATTTGTCAGCTTCACACAAAGCTTTGAAAACGAAAGCTTCCTTCTGCATTTCGAACCCACGCTTCGCTTTGAATCGCGCCCGAATGCGATGAAGGTACTCTGGCGCGGCAATCTTCTGTATGCCCTTCCCATTCGAGCGCGGCAGGAAATGCGCGAATATGTCCGTGATGGTGTTGAGCGCAAATTCCCCTATTGCGATTATTATCTCTATCCCGAATCGGATTGGAATTACGGCTTTGCCACTGATACAGTTGAGGGCATTATCGCAGAAGAGCACGCGTTTGATCTTCCCTTCTCGCCCGAACACGCACCCATCACGCTCCGTGTTCCTCTCGCCAAGGTTTCGTGGCAAAAGCCTGACGGCAGATGTGCCAAGACCCCTGATTCCACCAAAGCCATCTCGCCTTCCGAAACACTCACAATGATCCCCTACGGCGCGACCCAGCTTCGTATGACCGAAATGCCCACCGTCACATAACCAATATCTTTTGCGCCCCATTTCAAAAGCTCTCACCTCACCCAATTTCAAAAGTTTTTGCGTCGCTTTTTTCAAAAAGCAGACCGCCGATCCAACACGCGCAGTGTTGGTCGACGCGCGCACGCGGCGAAACTCCCCATACTCCTCTAGCGCCCCGAAGGATCGGCGGCGTGTGGAGTTAATGGTACTTTGAACTTCCGTTGACGCCGCCGCGAAATATTCCTCGCGGTCTTGACAACCGCGTTCCGCAAGCGAAAACGGAATATTTCCAAAGTATATGAGCCATCCAAGCGGCGTGTGAAGTTAG
>JAFTKF010000040.1 GCA_017453405.1 Clostridia bacterium | reverse complement strand
CTCATTGTTGTATAATTATCTCGCTTTCTTGTGAGTTTTTTCTAGCAATTAAATTATACAACAAAGCAAACGGATACTCAATACCTTTTCGGTAAAGAGTATCCGTTTTTCTTTTTGGATCTTGCTTATTGAGCCAGCCCCGTTTATTTATTTTCCGAAGCTGTCTTTCAGATCAACAATGCGAATGAACCGGTTGTCGTTTTTCGAATCCTTAATGAAATATCCGGTTCTGACGAACTGATATCTTCTGTCATTTTCGTCCGAGAGGGAAGCTTCCGCCTTGCATCCTTTCAGGAGCTTAACGGAATCACGGTTCAGATAGTCATCGTAGGTTTCGCCTTCAGCCATATCATTCAGATTCGGGATCGTAAAGAGCTTATCGTACAGCGCGATCTCAATATCCTTAGCATATTTAGCAGCAACCCAGTGAATCGTACCTTTGACTTTTCTGCCGTCGATCGGCTTGTTGTTCCGTGTTTCAAGATCGGCGGTGAAACGGATTTCTTTTATCGAACCGTCATCATTTTTCACAATTTCCTGACATTTAACAATATATGCGCCCATCAAACGGACCTCGCCGTCGGGCTTCAATCGGAAATATTTCGGAGGCGGTACCTCGGCAAAATCCGAGCGGTCAATATATACCTCACGGGCAAACACAACATCTCTTGTTCCGGCATCAGGATCGTTCGGATTGTTAGAAACAGGGAAGTATTCCACCTGATCTTCGGGATAGTTGGTGATAACCAGCTTGATCGGATCTAGGATCGCGATACGTCTTGCCGCAGTCGCGTTCAGTTCTTCACGGATACAGTGTTCAAGCAATTCATAGTCCACAATGCTATAAGCTTTTGCTACGCCCGCGCGCTTCACAAAATCGAAGATTGCCGCAGGAGTATAGCCGCGGCGTCTCAGACCGCAAATTGTAGGCATTCTGGGGTCATCCCAGCCATCTACAAGCTTTTCTTCCACGAGCTTACGCAGATAGCGTTTACTCATTACCGTATACGTAACATTCAGACGCGCAAATTCTCTCTGTTTGGGTTTTCTTTCAAAACCGATATTATCGACTACCCATTCATAAAGCGGTCTGTGGTTTTCAAATTCCAACGAGCAAAGGGAATAGGTAATACCTTCCAGCGCATCCTGAATCGGATGTGCATAGTCGTATAGCGGGTAGATGCACCATTTGTCTCCCTGTCTATGATGATGCGCTCTGACAATACGATAGATGGCAGGGTCACGCATATTCATATTGGGCGATGCCATATCGATCTTGGCACGCAAGGTCTTCGAGCCGTCGGGAAACTCGCCGTTTTTCATTCTGATGAACAAATCGAGATTTTCTTCAACCGAGCGATCGCGATACGGGCTGTTTTTGCCGGGTTCGGTCAGTGTACCGCGATATTCCTTCATTTCCTCAGCAGTAAGATCACAGACATATGCCTTGCCGTCGCGAATCAGCTTCAGTGCAAATTCATAGCACTGATCAAAATAATCCGAGCCGTAGAATACACCGCCCGAGGGATTGGCACCAAGCCAGCAAAGGTCCTCATAAATCGACTGTACATATTCATCGTCTTCCTTGACCGGATTGGTATCATCATAACGCAGGTTAAACAAGCCTCCGTATTTTTTTGCGGTTGAGTAGTTAATATAGATCGCTTTGGCACTACCGATATGCAGATAGCCATTCGGTTCGGGAGGGAAGCGCGTATGAACGGTATCGTTAACCCCTGCGGCAAGGTCGGCATCAATGATATCGTGAATAAAATTGCCGTTGATTTCTTCCAAATGTTCCATTGTTATTCCACCTTTCGCTTAAACATATTTCATAATAGCTTCGTGAATACGGTTGACGGTCTTCTCATAGCCCAGAATCTGCATGACTTCATAGAGATCAGGGGAATTCATTTTTCCCGTGACAGCCACGCGCAAGAACATCGAAACATCCGCCACGCTACCTTTGTACTGCTCAGGATTCTGCTTATACGCCTTCATATCCGAAGCATATCCGATCAAATCGGCAATCTTCTTGATCACATTGAACCATTCAGAATTGTCATCCTTGATATCAAACATCAGCATAAACAGATCAAGCGCCTTTTTAACATCTTCCTTGGCATGAGTTGAAGGAATTTCGTCTTCGCTTTGGAAAAGAGAATCGTAAAAGAACGAGAGATAGGGCTTAACATCCTTCCACGTAGCAAAATCCTTTCTCGGCTTTTTACCGCCTCTGCCAATGGCAAAAATTCTCTTGGCATATGCAGGATCTTGCGTCAATGCACGATAAAGCTCAGGATCATATTCCTTTGCCCAAACCGTGACATCGTCATAAACCTTATCGCAAGACATCGTCGAAATTACATTTTTGGACACATCATTCAGTTTATCAAAATCAAACAATGAGCCCGAAACGCTCATTTTCTTGATTGAGAACGGGAATTCCGTATACTCAACACCGGGATTCGCGCGTCTCCAATCTTCATAATTGGAATTAAGAAGCGTCATTACATATTCAATAACGCTTTCAGCGGGATATCCGTCCGCCTTGTAATCCGAGAGGGCAGCACCTTTATCGCGTTTGGACAGCTTCTTTTTCGAACTGCCTTCCATTTTCATCAGCTGAGAAATATGAAGGTATTTCGGCAGTTTAAAACCGAGATAACGGAAAAGCATAATATGCTTAGCAAGGCTGGGCAACCATTCCTCACCGCGGATCACGTGAGTTGTTCCCATCAGATAATCGTCAACTGCGTGTGCGAAATGATAGGTCGGAATACCGTCCGACTTCAGAAGGACAAAATCCTCATCATTCTCGGGAATCTCCAGCTTACCTCTCACCAGATCAACAAAAGGTGTTTTCTTTTCGGGGTCGCCATCGGCAAGAATACGAATGACAAAAGGATTGCCTTTTTCCAGATTCTCGCGCACTTCCTCTTCGGTAATGTTACGGGCACGAAGTTTTTCCTCACGCGCACGCTCAACCTCTTCAGGCGTCCACTCTTTGTTTTTGATTTCAGCCTTCTTATCAGATTCCTTCAGCTGTTCGTATTCTTCTTCCGAGGTAAACATCGGATAAGCAAGTCCTTTTTGAATCAAGCTCTTAGCAAAAACCTGATAGATATATGCACGCTTACTTTGTCTGTAAGGACCGTAAACACCAAGATCGCCGTCAGAAACCGCGCCTTCATCGAAATTAATGTGGTAATACGCCAATGTATCAATGAGATCCTTTTCCGCGCCCTTCACCTCACGCTTGGCATCGGTATCTTCAATTCTCAGGAAAAATACGCCGCCGCTTTGATGCGCAAGCCGTTCATTGACAAGCGCAGGGAAGATCGTGCCAAAATGCATAAATCCCGTCGGGGAAGGGGCAAGACGAGTCACCTTTGCACCTTCGGGCAACTCTCTTTTCGGAAAGCTTTTTTCGATATCCGAAGGCGTTTGTGTAATATTCGGATACAACAAATCAGCAATCAATTCGTAATTCATAGCAAAACATTCCTATTCTATATAGATTTATTAAAAAGACAAATACGGATTACAGGATAATTCACGGTCTAACGTTGTCGAAACTCCGTGACCGGGATACACACGTAACAGGGGATCCATTGCGGTGATCTTCAAAAGACTTTGTCGCATTTGAGAAGGGTCGCCACCGTACAGATCACAGCGTCCGATACCGCCTTTAAAATGCGTGTCTCCCGTAAAAAGTGCATTCTCAATGGCAAACGTAACCGATCCCATCGTATGACCGGGCGTGTGATGCACTGTGATAACGAGATTGCCGACCTTCAAAACATCGCCGTCCGAGAGGATATCGGAACAATTGCCGAGATCAACCGGTTGTCCGATCAGAAATGAAGCATTTCGCTCGGGATGATGCAACAAATCGCGGTCTAATTCGCCG
>JAFTKF010000039.1 GCA_017453405.1 Clostridia bacterium | reverse complement strand
TAATAGTATGATCAACGGCGTCGCTCTTTCCTATGAGGAAACGGCGTCTTATGTGGAACGCATTCGTCGTACCGTCACTTCCATGAATCAAGCCCTTAAAAAAGCAAAAGTCCCCTCCGATACAAAGACAGAAGATGGCTCACCGGAGGTGATCCTGACCAAGCATGAGATCCTTTTGACTACGGCCTTGCTTGCGTTCCATACCACCGGATGTAAATTTTGTTTGATCGAAAGTGACCACAAACAAAGTGATCCCACGCGGTTTCTTCCATCCCCCTTTGCGGCGGCGATCTGCGGTACCATTCCAAGCAACGACCGAAAAGAGATCCTGCAAATTCGCTCTTATATTTCTCACGGCATTCAGGAAATCGTGAGCGCACCTCAAAACCAGAATGCGTATCGCGTCATCTCCGATACCTGCGCTACCGTCAACTGCCGTTTGACGATTCCCGCAAAATCCGAGCTGATCATTCAACGGGTAACGCTCAGCGGCAGCGAATTCATTTATCGGCATAAAGAATATCGCTTATGCCTTTGCGGCAAATTTCAAATTACCAACGCCATTGTTGTTCTGGAAATTTTGGAAATGCTTGCACGGAGAGGGTACCGTCTTTCTGATGAAAAGATCGCCCTCGGCTTGCGACAAACCAAAATCCCTTCTAAATTTGAAATTTTGGCGGTTACTCCCACCATTATTGCCGACAGCACTCATTCCGAGATAGCGGTGGAAACGGTTTGCGATTCCATGGCCGATTTTCGCCCGATGATCGGTTCAAAGATCCGACTCTGTTTGCCCGAGGGGCCGATCGTTGACCGATATGTTCAGGTACTGACCGACATGAATTATGACATTCAAAAGGTGACAACACTCTCTTGGAAACAGTTTAAAGAACAAAAGGAACAAGCGCCTTACTCCGTATGGAATAAAAAGCTACGAGAAACCGTTTCCGAAGCCCTTTTTGAGCTACAATCGGATGAGATCCTTTTGATATCCGGTCCAAATAACTTTACATCGGAAATCCGATATGAAATTTTGAAAGTTCTTGGTTTTTGAAACATCATCACATAAGATACTGCTTCCGGCAGTATCTTTTTTATATTATTTTCAGTAGATACCTTGACAGGCGAGGTATTGCGTGATATAATGTATTGTAGAAGCAGTAAAAGGAGGGTACGCTATGTCTATTGCCGCTGACCTGATACGAGGAAATACCGATATGATCATCCTGGCGCAATTGATGAATCAAGACAGTTATGGCTATCGGATCAACAGTCGAATACGAAGCGCTACCGATCAACGTTATGAATTGAAGGAAGCGACGCTTTATACCGCCTTTCGCCGTTTGGAGGAGGCAGGCTATATCTCTTCCTATTGGGGAGACGAGGATAGCGGCGCGCGCAGGCGCTATTATTCGATCACTCCGCAAGGAAAGCTTGCCTATCAAAAGATGTTGGAGGATTGGAAAATCGCCAATGATCTGATCTCAAGATTGATCACGCCCGAATCGGACTGTACTACGGAGGCATTATGAAAGAAAAACTGAAACAATACATCGAGTCGGCCTTTTCCAAGGCGGCCAAAACTCAAAGAAATGATGAATTAAAAGAAGAAGTGCTCAGCAATCTCTATGAAAAATATGATGATTTTCTTGCTTCAGGTCTTTCCGAGGAAGAAGCCTTTCGTCAAACAGTGAACAACATCGGAGATTTAAGCGAGCTATTTGAGGCATCGGAATCCAAAAAAGAAAAAGAGACAGTCGCCAACGACGCTCCGCCAACGATCGACGAACCTCTTGTTCCGTTATATGATGAAACAACGGTCGGAAAGAAAAAGATCTTTTTCGGTGTTGGACTGAGTATTGCCATTATTCTGTATGTTTTTTCACTTTTCCCTGTCATTCTCTTTGAAAACAACATTGCGGCGGCGATCATGTTGTGGATTTGTGCCGCTGCAACCGGTATTCTTCTCTATACCGTCACCTCGAAACCAACTCAAGTTTCTTCCGCTTTAACCGAGGAAGAAAAACAAAGCATTCGAAAAAAGAAAACGATCTCTTCCGTTTTGCTTTCGGTCTCCGTTTCTCTTTACGTTCTATCTGTTTCCCCCGTGATCCTGTTTGACAACAAATTCGGTGTGTTGGCAATGTTTGTTTTGGTCGCAGCTGCAACGGCTCTGATCGTTCTGCGCGCAACCGCATTTCGATTATCGCACATTCTTCATCCGGATACCTCCTCGGGTTCCCCCAAGGAGCATGCGGGGACGGAAAAAAGCAAAGAACCGACCTATAAAAAAGTTTTAAAAATCATTTTTGGAATCTTTTCCGTGGTATACTGGATCTTGGTATGCGCCATATACATCGGCGCCAGCATTCTGACGTTCCGATGGGAGATCACCTGGCTAATCTTCCCCTTAGCGATTCCGCTCCATATGATCGTTGCCGCAATATTTGACCTGTTCCTCGGCAAGCACCGTGTAGGAGCCATCATACGACTGGTTATTGCCCCCTTCCTGTTAGTCATATTCCTGATCATCGGTTCCTCAATATCCGGAAATGACCTGTTTTTCGGTAGCTTCTCTTTTCTGCTGTACACAGATGACAGCTACAAAATCGGCGATGTTTCGCTTGAGGATGAGCAGATCAACACGGTCAATATCGAATGGGTGGATGGAACAGTCAAAATACTCTACTGGGATGAAGACTATGTCCGGATCAGTGAATCCGCAAGCGAGCTCATTAAAGAAAAAGATCAGATGCGCTATCGTGTTTCCGGAGATACCCTGAATGTCATATATTATGCCCCCGGTGTCTTCCGATTTGGTGTTGATCCCACAAAAACCTTGGTAGTTCAATTACCCCGTAATACAGAATTGAACTTGTTGAACATCTCCGGGGTCAATGCAAAGCTGAACGTTACCGATCTAACAGCCGTGCAAGCGCGTCTTTCCACTGTAAGCGGTAATGTTGAGTTGAACAATTGCCATTTTCAAGATCTGGACGTGGAGAGTATTTCCGGAACGGTTACCCTGAGCGGAACAGTCGGAAGTGTCTCGATGGAAAGCGTATCGGGAAGCCTCCATCTCTCCTTAAACACGGTCCCCGACGAGATCAACCTGGAGGGGATTTCAGCAAACCTACGCCTTGCACTGCCACAAACACCGGAGGGCTTTTCCATTGAAAAAGACTCACTTTCCGGAAAAATCGACCTTCCCGCAGAGGTACGTATAGAGGATGATGAATATGTATTTGGCGAAGGAAAGGCAGATATTGGCTTTGAGTCCCTGAGCGGTGATCTGATCATCGCATTCCATTAATAAAAAACTGGTTGTCTCACGAAAGTAAGACAACCAGTTTTCTTTAAACGATCGTAAAAAGTCAGATCACTCTAACCTTTACGATTCCGTCAATCGCGCTGAGTTTTGCAGAAATATCCTCGTTAACAGCCCCTGTGACATCCACCATGGTGTAGGCATTGTCACCCTTGGACTTGTTGATCATGTTCTCAATATTAGCGCCTGCCTCAGCCAGCACCGCGGTGATCTGGGACAGGATATTTGGAACATTGGCGTGGAATACACATACGCGCTTGTCACCGCTGACAGGCATAGACACATTCGGGAAATTGACACTGTTCTTGATGTTACCGTAACGGAGGAAATCATCCAGCTG
>JAFTKF010000038.1 GCA_017453405.1 Clostridia bacterium | reverse complement strand
GTATGGGCTTTGTCCGATGCATTTGTGTCCATAATGAGGCTAACGAAAAGCCTCTCCCTTTGGGAGAGGTGGCGGCGAAGCCGACGGAGAGGGCAAATCGCGCAAGGTAAGCGCCCTCTCACCCGCTAACGCGGGAGCTCTCCCGGAGGGCGAGCCTTGGAGCAACAGCTTGTTTGTGAGTTGCGGTGCGTGTGATGCTGTCCGATCATTCGATGCCCCTTTTAGGGGTTAGGCAGGTAATACCCCCATATAGTTGCAGTGCAAGCCATCGGTTGAAGTGGTGGTCTTGACTTTTCATCGGAATGCCCGATCACGGGAAAATAACTCTTGACAAAATTTGTGTTTTGTGCTATAATTCTCTTGTTGTAATTACAACAAGAGGAGGACATATGACAGCACGTTTTGAACAGTTTACGGTATTGATCAATGGCATCAGCCGTTGTATTCACAAATTAAAGACCAAGGAAATGGCGGAATTCAATCTGAAAAGCTCGCACGTTTCCTGCTTGTATTATTTATATCAGGAAAAAACGCTGAGTGCGACCGAGCTTTGCGAGATCTGCGGCGAGGACAAAGCCAATATGTCGCGCTCGCTCCGTTATCTTGAGGAAAACGGCTATCTGATGTGTGAAAGCGCCGCCAAAAAGCGCTATCAGAGTGCGTTTATGCTGACCGAAAAGGGAACTGAAATTGCCTGCCGTATTGCCGAGAAGATCGACCGCATTCTCTCCCTTGCCAGTGCGGAGCTTGGCGAAGATGATCGCGCGGCGATGTATCAGAGCCTTACGCTGATCCACCGCAACCTGAGCCGCCTTTGTGACGGGGAGGCGTTGGGATGAATGCTTGCAAGCGCTTCTTTTGCCGCGTTGTGCAAACGGTATTCCGTCTTGCTCTGCCGATTCTGCCGTACCGCGAGCCAAAACGGGTGGAAAATCGGAGTGCCCTTGCAGAAGAGCTGAAGCAAAGGGGAATCGGGACGGTGCTTTTTGTGACCGATCACGGTGTCCGTCAGGCGGGCTTGACGCGCCCTTTGGAAGAGGCACTGTCCGCCGCGGGCATTCGTGCGGTGGTCTATGACAAGACCCAAGCCAATCCGACACTGCAAAATGTCGAAGAGGCACGGGCGCTCTATTGCAAAGAGGGATGCACCTGCCTTGTGGCAATGGGCGGCGGCTCGGCAATGGACTGTGCCAAGGCAATTGGCGCACGTATTGCCTATCCGAAAAAGCCGCTTTCCAAGCTGAAGGGGCTTTTGCGTGTGTTAAAACCGATTCCCTTGCTGGTGGCAATTCCCACCACAGCGGGAACGGGCAGTGAAGTGACACTGGCGGCGGTCATTACCGACAGCGAGCAGAAATATAAATATACAATGATGGATTTCACGCTGATTCCGCACATCGTCCTGCTTGACCCGACGGTAACCGTCAGCTTGCCGCAAGCCCTGACGGCGACGACGGGAATGGATGCCCTGACCCACGCGGTCGAGGCATATATCGGGCGTTCCACGACCAAAGAAACGCGAAAGGCGGCACTTACGGCGGTTTCGCTGATCTTTTCCAATATTGAAGCCGCCTATCAGGACGGTGGGAATCTTGAAGCACGGGAATCGATGCTTCGGGCGGCATATCTTGCCGGCGTTGCGTTTTCAAAATCGTATGTGGGGTATATTCACGCCATTGCGCATTCGCTTGGTGGGCAATACAATCTGCCGCACGGGCTGTGCAATGCGGTGCTGATGCCATATGTGCTGAAGGCATATGGCAAATCGGCAGAGAAAAAGCTGCATCGCCTTGCGATTGCGGCAGGCGTTGCCGATGAACACGTTTCCGCTCACGAGGGGGCAACACGCCTGATTCGGGCAATCGAAGCCTTGAATGAACGCCTGTCGATCCCCAAAACCCTTGCGGGGATTCGATCGGAGGATATCCCCCTGATGGCAAAGCACGCCGCGCGGGAGGCGAATCCCTTATATCCCGTACCCAAACTGATGAATGCCGCAGAGCTTGCCGTTTTATACGGCGAGGTGGCAGATTGGAGTGAAGCGAAATGAAGGAACAAGAAATAAAAGCACTGCTTGACAGTCAGCGAAAATATTACCAAAGCGGGGCGACCCTTTCGGTCAGCTTTCGGGTGGCGATGCTGAAAAAGCTGTATGACGCGATCCTTCGCTATGAAGGAGAGATCGTGAAGGCTTTGTCCGAAGATCTCGGCAAAAGTGATTACGAAAGCTTTATGTGCGAAGTGGGAATGGCACGCTCGGAGATCAGCTATCTGATCAAGCACACCAAGCGATTTGCCAAGGAAAAGCGCGTGCGCACGCCGCTTGCGCAATTTGCCTCGCGCAGCTACCAAAAGCCCTCGCCCTATGGCAATGTTCTGATCATGAGCCCGTGGAACTATCCCTTTTTGCTGACGGTCGACCCGATTGCCGATGCGATCGCCGCGGGGAATACCGCCATCGTGAAGCCCAGCGCCTATTCTCCGAAGACTTCGGCAGTCCTTGCGCGTCTTATCGGCGAATGCTTTACGCGCGAGTATATCGCGGTCGTGACGGGTGGCAGAGAAGAGAATCGAGCACTGCTGTCACAGAAATTTGACTTCATCTTTTTCACAGGCTCGCAGGCGGTGGGCAAGGAGGTCTTGCGCCACGCGGCAGAGCATCTGACGCCGACGGTTCTGGAGCTTGGCGGCAAAAGCCCCTGCATTGTCGATGCCACGGCAAAGCTTTCGCTTGCCGCCAAGCGCATCGTATTCGGTAAATTTTTAAATTGCGGGCAGACCTGTGTTGCGCCCGATTATATCCTTTGTGAGCACTCGGTCAAGGATCAGCTGATTCGGGCGTTGACGGAGGAAATCGAAAAACAGTACACAAGCGACCCCTTATCCAATCCCGATTACGGCAAGATCGTGAATGAAAAGCATTTTGATCGCCTGACTGCCCTGATCGATTCCGAAAAAGCGGTCGTGGGGGCAAAGACCGACAGAGAACGCTTGAAGATCAGCCCGACGGTGCTGGACGGCGTTACGTGGCAGGATGCGGTGATGCAAGAGGAGATCTTTGGTCCTGTTCTGCCGATCCTTACCTACGATTCGCTTGATGATGTGATCAAGACCCTGCAAAACAAACCCAAGCCCCTGGCGCTGTATGTTTTCTCAGAGAACAAAAAAACCGTAAAGACAGTAACCGAGAAGCTTTCCTACGGCGGCGGTTGTGTCAACGATACGATCATTCATCTTGCCACTGCCGAAATGGGCTTTGGCGGTGTCGGGGAAAGCGGTATGGGCGCTTACCACGGCAAAGCGGGCTTTGATGCCTTTTCGCATACCAAGAGCATCGTGGATAAAAAGACATGGATTGACCTGCCGATGCGCTATCAGCCCTATCAAAGAGGGCTTTATGGCAAATTGCTCCGTAAGTTTTTGAAATAACGGCAAATTCTGAAAGCTTTATGTATGGGCTGATAAAAGAAAATACCGAGGCCGGGCGTTTGGTACGCCGACTTCGGTATTTTTTATGTGTTTTTTGGTGCTTGGGAATCGCTGTCGTGCTTGAATTTCGGAATGAATTGGTCGGCAAACTTGCCTTTGCCGCGCTGTTTGACATAGAAAAAGCCAATTACCGAGAAGACGACGGCGCCGATGAGGTTGACCAAGAGGTCTTTCATCGTGTCGATCAGTCCGATATCAAGATAGCCGTCAAGGGTAATGACAGTGCCGTCTTTCGTGGTGATCACGGTGGTAACAATGTCTTTGACGGCAATCACTTTGTTGCTTTTTTCGGGATCAAAGGTGACCGAATAGATGCTGTTGACGATGAAATCCTTTTGCATATCCTTCAAAAAGAGCGAGTCAATGCCGAATTCGATGAACTCCCACATCACGCCGATCGTCATCGAAAAGCAAAAGGCAATGAAGGCAAGGAATACGGGGGACATTTCATAGCGGTTGACCTTGCCGCGGTTCAGAATGTCAATGAGGCAAAAGCCGAAAGCCGCAAAGAGAAAGCCGCAGACGGTGTGAAGCAGTGTATCCCACAGGGGAACGCGCTCGTAAAAATTCTCGATCTCGCCGAGCACCTGCGCGGCAAACACGAAAATGAAAGCAATGATCTGCAGGGTAGTGGGCAATTCGACACGGGCGGTCTTTTCGAGAAACGGGGGAATGAAATAGAGTAAGAAAGCAAGAAAACAAACAAATACGCTTTCCCATTGTGCGGTGAAGAAGGAGCGCACGGCGGCAAGTGCTGTCAGGCTTGCCAATGTGACATACACGTAAAAGGCTTTTTTGTTGTTCCGCATTTGCGAAAACAGAGAATAATGCCGTCTTTGACAGGCTTTCTTTTCGGAATTGTGTTTCACTGTACCGCCTCCCTTCAAAGGATTTTTCAAACTGCCTTTATTCTAACATCTACGGTATTTTTTGTCAAGAAGTATCTGCTCAATTTTCGTTGATTTCCCCAAATCTTATCAAAATAGTCTTTAAATAAAGAGTGTTTTCTTG
>JAFTKF010000037.1 GCA_017453405.1 Clostridia bacterium | reverse complement strand
TCGTCGTCATCGTCGTCGTAGTCGTCATCATCGTAATCGTAATCGAAAACTTCTGCTTCTACATCGCCGAGGTCTGCATCGACTTCTTCGATATAATCGCTGAGATATGCGGTATCCTCTTCAACAGCGTTGAGAGATTCTGCGATGCCTTCAAGGGCATCAACAATAGCGGAAATGAGCTTCTTTTCAGGGGTATCGGCTTCAAAGTTCATACCGTCCATCATACCCTTGATGTATGCTACTTTTTCAGTATTGGTCATTGGTATCACCTATTATTCTCCGTCGTTATCGGATAACACACAGCCCCCGACGGTCGGGACACGGTGTTATGGTGCTTATGCTCTCGAGAGATATTCGCCGGTTCTGGTATCGATCTTCAAAACATCACCGATGTTGATGAAGAGCGGAACCTTGATGGTGGCACCGGTCTCAAGAGTTGCGGGCTTCAGTGCGCCCTGTGCGGTGTTGCCAGCAAAACCGGGTTCGGTTTCTGTAACAACGAGCTCTACGAACATAGGAGGTTCGATCGAGAATGCCTTGCCCTTGTAGGAAAGGATCTTGCAGAGCATTTCTTCCTTTACGAACTTGAAGGAATCGCCAAGGAGGTCCTTGCCGATGGGCTCCTGCTCATAGGTTTCCATATCCATAAAATAATACAGGTCTCCGTCGTTGTAGAGATACTGCATCTCGCGTCTTTCGATATAAGCGTTTTCGAACTTATCGGTGGGCGAGAAGGTGGTTTCGGTTACGCCACCGGTGATGACGTTGCGAAGCTTGGTTCTGACAAACGCTGCTCCTTTACCGGGTTTTACGTGCTGAAACTCGATTACCTGATAAACTTTACCGTCCATCTCAAAAGTAACGCCGTTTCTGAAATCGCCAGCTACTACCATTGTGTTGTTTCCTCCGAAATAAAATTATTATTTTAAATAATACGACTTATTATACTACAAGCAAAAAATATTTTCAATAGATTTAACATTTTATTTACAATTCAATTAGATTTTTCGGGCATTTGGTGATGTTTTCGACCGTGTTTTCACGGAAAACCACCATATCCTCGATCCTTACGCCGTATTTTCCTTCAAGATAGATGCCGGGTTCGCAGGTTACGACGTGTCCTTGGACGAGCGGTGTGTCGCAGTCCCAGCGCACGCGGGGTGCTTCGTGAATATCCATACCTACGCCGTGACCGAGTCCGTGACCGAAACATCCCGCATATCCTGCACGGTTTATGAGGTCTCTTGCGATTTTGTCGATCTCATATCCCGTCTTGCCGAAGTCAAATGCTTCCAGTGCGGCATTTTGCGCCGCAAGGACGGTGTGATAGACGCGCTTCATCTCGGCATCGGCTTTTCCGATTACGACGGTTCGCGTCATATCCGAGCAATAGCCGTCGACAAGCGCACCGAAATCCAAAGTAAAAAAGCCTTTTGACAGTCGGACATCACCCGGGACACCGTGCGGCATTGCCGATTTTTTGCCGGATACGGCGATGGTATCAAACGAGGTGGCGGTAGCACCGAGACGGCGCATTGTGAATTCAAGTTCAAGTGCCACCTCTTTTTCGGTGCGTTCGGGGGTAATATAGGTAAGGATGTGATCAAATGCCTGCTCGGCAATGCGCTGAGCCTTGATGATGGAGGCGATTTCTTCAGGTTCTTTGATCACGCGAAGCGATTCGATCAGGCGACCGACACCTTTGAAACAGCATTCGGGAAGAAGCGTTTCGTATTGATGAAGCTCTTCCACCGTGATCGAAGCATCTTCATAGCCGATGACGGCGGCGCCGTCAAGTAAGGACATCAGAAAAGCGGCGCGATCTTCTTCAAAAACGACAACACGGAACTCAGGACGAGTTTCTTTCTTCGCCGCTTCGATATAGCGGAAATCGGTGATCAGATACGATGCCTTACGGGTGATCAGAACAAGTCCATCCTGAAAGTCAAAGCCGGTCAGATACCGTTGGTTTTTCATATTGGTAACGAGCAGAGCATCGACCGACTCGGGCAGAATGTTCTTGAGTTTGTCTAAGCGAGTCATATTATTTCCTTTCGTATAAAGATTCATAATAGCGTTTCATTGTCAGCGCGTCATCAGCCATAGTACCTGCGGATTCACAAATGATACGAGGCGAGAGGTGTTCTTCGTAAATGACCTCCAGTAACGGTTCAAAAGCAGGACCGAAGGTGGAATCTTCAAATGTCAGATGGCGCTTTTCTCCCGCTGCGGTGTATTCAATTTTGGAAAAATGGCAGTGCAGATTTTCGGCGTACTCATGACCGAGTGCACTCGCAATGCGATCGAACACGCGACGGTAATCATCCTTCGTGAAAAAACAGCCGCCCTCACGCGCATTGATGTGACCGAAATCCACGACGGGGCAAAGTCTTTTGTGAAGCTTGCAAATGGCAATTACTTCTTCCAGCGTGCCGAGCTGATTCTTTTTCCCCATCGTTTCAAGCCCCAAGCGAATGGGAGAATCGGGCAGAGTCTCCAGTGTTTTTGCCATCGTATCGGTGGCGAGAGACAGCGCTTCTTCGCGGCTGAGCTTAGCGGCGCTTCCCGTGTGAATCACCAGTGTATCTGCCCCGAGCGCACGCGCCGCTTCTTCACTTTTCTGAATGTACTGAATACTTTTCAGGCGTGTTTGCGGTTCGACAGAGGAAAGGGAAATATAGTACGGCGTGTGAAATGAGGTGCGGATGCCATAACGAGCCGCCTCTTTGCCGAGTGATGAAAAGGTAGCAAGCGATGCGGTGATTCCGTTGCCTGCGGGATATTCAAAGGCATCCAGCCCGAGTTCGTTTAACCAGCGAAAGGCATCCAGTGTTTTTTTATAGCCTTCCTCATAGAAGCGTTGAGAATTGCCGCTGGGACCGAAAAGTGCTGCCATCAGACCTCCTCACGCGTTTGGCGTTTTTTCTCTCTGCGGCGATAGCATCTGAGAAAGGGCTTTTCCAAAAGACGCTTGGTGCGGAAAAACAGATTGGTTTTATCCTTGATCGGAGGCACCAGTAATGTGAGTGCCGCACCGAGAAAATTCCCCGCCCAGACATCAGTGAAAATCTGATCCCCAAGAACTGCGGTTTCGTTTTTGGTAAAGCCGTGCTCGGAGAGAGCGCGCTTAGCTGTTTTGGTCAGAGGCTTGGATGCAGGTGCGTAATAAGGATTCGGCAGGGAGTTTGCAAAAATGCGAGCGCGGTCACCGTTATTATTGGATAGAAAAATGACGGTAATTCGGTTTTCACGCATCGTGTTCAACCAGTTACGAACCGCTTCTGTCGGTTCGGCATCGTCATAGGTGACGAGGGTATTGTCAATGTCGCAGAGAATACAGCGGATGCCGTGCTCGGTCAAAAAGGCAGGTGTGATCCTGTCAAAGGAATCAAAGAAGTAATCGGGTATCGAAAAAGCCACGGTGTGCTCCTTTCATACTGAAAAATACTGGCTTTATTTTACTACAAAACGGCGGTATTTG
>JAFTKF010000036.1 GCA_017453405.1 Clostridia bacterium | reverse complement strand
TTGATCGCCACAAGTGTACCCAGCAAGGTGTAGGAAATACCGTACATATCGTGAAAGGTAACGAAGAGAAGCGAGGGTATGCAGAAGATCGAGCTTGTCGCAAGATAGGCAAAGTAGCAGGAAAAGCGTGTGCGACGGTAATTCGGTGTCATAGTGGTTGCGGTCTCCTTCAGTCTACCTTGATGATATAGCCTTCCTTGCGTGGGGAGGCTTCCTTGACGCCGCCCTCTTCGCGGTAGCCGAGAATGCAGTTACCGATCCCGACATACTGCTCGGGAACACCCCACGCGCGAAGGTATGTCTTGCCTTCGTCGGTTTCAAACATTTCCTTGGCACGGAAAATATAGCAGGAGTCCACGCCGACGGCGTGTGCGGCATTCAGAAGATTACCCATCACAAGAGCACCGTCGTGCAGGTGGGTCGAAACCGCGGGGTCGGCAAGGACGATCAGTACGGTGGGTGCGCCGTAGAAGGGATCTCCTTCCATACCGACGACGGCGGCGTTCAGCTTCGAAAGCGCACGGACGGTTTCGGGATTTTGTACCGCCACGATCACGGGCGCTTGACGGTTTCTGCCGGTCGGGGCATACGTGCCTGCCTCCAGAATAAGATCCAGCGTTTCGGCGGGTACTTGGGTTTGTGAATATTTGCGGCAACTTCTTCTCGTTTTCAAGTCAAAAATGGTTTCTTTCATAACAAAATCCTTTCAGTGTAGTGGGGGAATGAGGGTGTCAAGCATTGTCAGATACCGTGCTTCTATGACGGTAAAGTCGATGAAATCAAAGGACAAATCGGCAAATAGCTTGGGAGCGGGGTCAAAGACCGCATCGTTCATAATTGTAAGAAATTCATAATGCAAAAGGGTATCGTCCACTGAGCGTACCAACATCAGCTCGTCTTCGGTGGGGAGTGTCCCCAGAAATTTTTGATAGATCGCGTTCTGCAGGTTGGCTTCGATTGCAAGATAACGGGCAAGATGTGCCTTGACGGGTCGGGTAATATCCGAAAGATAGGCTTCACTGGCATCGTGCAAAAGGCAAAGGGCGACAACACGCGGAGAATAGCCGCGTGCGGCAGCTTCCGCGGCGCAGTTAAGGCAGTGCTGTCCGACCGAGTAAAAATGGGCAAAATGACCGCCCGCACGGCAAAGCAGGGAAAGCGCGTGAGCGATGTCTACAGGATCAATATCCGAAGGGTTGGGGTTCAGCGGATCAAACAGATGCCCCCGATAGGTGGTAATGGCGCTCATCGTTCACCTCGCGCAGGGATCTTGACCTGCAAAGTGGCGATCTCTTCAAGACCCTTGGTGCCGCTTCCGTTATTTTCCTCGGCATCGTAGGTCACGGTATCGATGCCGCAAAGCAGATCGACAGTATTGTACCCGACACCGACGATGATGCCCTCCTTCACGATCAGGATGCGGCAGTTGTCTTCTTCGTTTAAGCGGCGCTTGATCTGCATTCTGCCGCACTCTTCGCCATCACGCAGGGAAACGCGGAGAAGGGTGAGCGAAAAGAGCGCGATCTGTTCGGCAAGCGGGAGCTTGGCAAGATAGGCACTCTCGTCTTCTGACAGACGGTAGTTGCCCATATTTTCGCGATAGGGCTTCAGTGCGTACAGTGTGCCGCTTGTATAAAGTGCATTCGGAAGGATGCATTCGGTGAGTGAGGGGCATTCGAGAACGGTGTTTTTGCCGATCGTCGCTTTACTTTTCGGAAAATGCAGGGTGGTGAGTGCGGTGCAATAGGCAAAAGCGTAGTGACCCACATAGGTGACGGAATCGGGTAGCTTTACTTCCTTCAACGCTTCGCACTGATAAAAGGCGTAATCGTCAAGATAGCTGAGCGCGGACGGAAAGGTGACCTTCTCAAGCGCTGTGCATTGGCGAAACGCGCTTTCGCCGATGCGTTTGACGCCGTCGGGCAGTGTGATCTCGCAAAGTCCGGCATAGGAAAAGGCAGAACTGCCGATCGTTACGACGCTTTTCGGCAAGGAGATTTCCTTGAGGGCGTGACAGGAAGAAAAAAGACCGTCGGGAATTTCAGAAAGTCCTTGCGGCAGGCACACGCTTGACAGTGCGGTATTGCCCGAAAAGGCATAACTGCCGATGGATGTGCAGGAATCGGGCAGGTGCAGAGAGCGGATGCCGCAATTGGCAAAGGCGTCTGCGCCGATCGCTGTAACGCCTTCGGGAATCGTCAGCGATTCAAGGCACGCCATTCCCGTGAAGGTGAAGGGCTTGATACGGGTCGTACCTTCGGGTACGGTGAAGTGTGTGATCAGCTCACCCTTGTAATAAAAGCGCGAGGCGAAAGTGCCGGGTGAGGCGCTCGGGCCGTCAAAATCGATCGTAATATAAGACAGAAGGTCACCAAGATGGATCTCTTTCAGTGCCTTACAGCCAAAAAAGGCAGATGCGCCCACCCGTTTCAGGGTAGCGGGCAGATAGATTTTTTTCAGTTTCGATGCGCCGTCAAAGGCGTTCGGGGCGATTTCGGTTACTTCCTCGGGAACAATGACCGAGACCGAGGTCTTATCCAAAAGGCGGAGAACGGTATATGAGCCGTCATCGTTTCGGACATACCGAAAGGGGGCAAGCAGAGCGTGCAGAATGGGTGTCATACAATAGATTCCTTTCCGTTTGGGTGATCGGGAGATAAAAAACAGTCTTTTTCGTGGGAATTTATAAGCCCCACGGCTTGCAGATAGGAATAGACCGTGATCGATCCGACAAAGCGCATACCGCGGCGGTAAAGATCCTGCGAGAGGGCATCGGAAAGCGGCGAGCGCGTTTTGTCGCATTCATATAGGGGATAGGTGGGCATAAAGGAGAGAAGATAGGCGGAAAACGAGCGATATTCCTTTTGAATCTCCAGAAAGACCTTGGCGTTTCGGATCGCGGCGCGGATCTTTTGGCGGTTGCGGATAATGTCGGGGTTTTCGCAAAGCCTTATGACATCGGTTTCGGTATACGCGGCGATCGCAGTCGGGGAAAAGCCGTCAAAGGCTTTATGAAAGGCATCGCGCTTATTGAGAACGCATTCCCACGAAAGTCCTGCCTGAAAGCATTCCAAAAGCAGCATTTCGTAAAGATAGGCATCGTCGGTATTCAGAATACCCCATTCGGTATCGTGATAGTGTACATAGCGCGGATTGGTTTTTTTGCACCAACGGCAGCGAATTTGCTCCATAGCGTCTCCCTTGCCTCTTTTTTTATCAGTATATCACAGAAAAGTCGCTTTTTCAATAGGAAAAGCTATTGAAAACCGAAGGAAAATGTGATAAAATATCGGTAAATACAATCGGGAGAGGTACGTATGAAACGGAAACTACTTAAGGTCTTGACAGTGCTTATGGCAACGCTTATGACACTGTCTTTTTGTGTAACGGTACTGGCTGAGGAAAGTGAGGATACGGCAATGGCGGGTGTTATGGCAACTGATTGGAATGCGCTGTTTGACAGAAGCGGTGAGCGAAATACCTGGCTTGCGGCAGACGGCATCTATTCGGTCTCGCTGGACGGTAAGGACACCATCGGCTCGGCAGGGAAGGACACCAAGACCTTCTTTATCTTCAGTGACTCCTTTATCGGAAGTGCCGCCTCAAACGGCAAAATGTCGCTGGCTTCTATGGTCAACCATTCGGCAATGGTGCTCTCGGGCAACAAGCCTCTTGACGAAAACGCCGCGTTTTATTGGGGTCTGAAAGGTGATACCAAACAGAGAAACAATATTTTCGGCATTGATGAGTGGATGTTTGACCTTATGTGTGACGGTGAAAATCTCTATCTCTTCGGCTTTACTCACGATGCCAACTGGAAGCCCGAGCGCATTGATATGTATACCGTGCCGATCGTTGACGGCGAGGTCGATCTTTCTGCCTATCAGCGGAAGCTGAATATTTCACCTCTGATCAAAAAGACGGCAGAAAAGCAGTATGTATTCGGCATGGGCATTACCCCGAATACCGAAACGGCAGGGGTCAAAAATTCCGATGGTTACTATTATTTCTACGGCTATCGCGACAATCTCGACTACGCCTTTTTCCAGACGAAGGATCTGATCGTGTCGCGCATTCACGAAAATGATTTCCCCGATTTTTCAAAGCTGACCTATTGGAACGGCAGTGAATGGGGTACAGAGATCGAGGATTCTGCCGTTCTGATCGAAAATGTGTCCTGCGAGGTCAGCGTGACCCCCATCGAACACGGTCCGAATGCGGGCAAATATATCGCGATCTATACCGAAGGGGTGCAGAGCGCGCATATGAAATATGCGCTCGGCGACTCTCCCTACGGCCCGTTTGATACGCCGGTCGAATTCTATACCGCTCCCGAAACCGGTACGGCGGCAGTGGGCGGCAACGGCAATCTTTATACCTACAACGCGAAGGCGCATCCTCATCTTTCGGATGGAAACAAGCTTCTCGTGTCGTATAATGTCAATGTCAGTATGTCGGCGGCAGTCAATTGCCGCGA
>JAFTKF010000035.1 GCA_017453405.1 Clostridia bacterium | reverse complement strand
GCCGCGTGGAGCTGCAGAACTCCGGCGCATTCGACAAAACCTACATCATGATCGCCGACGCGCAGGCGCTCACCGACAACGCGGACAATCCCGAAAAGATCCGCCAGAATATCAATAAAGATCTGATTACGCGCACCGCCTCCGACCGAGATCAGCGAATCGATCTGACAACCGTTCTTTCTGAGCGTTTCAAGAATGATGCCGAGGTTATAGCCAACCCCTTCCATCACCGCACGAAGCATATCGCCCCTCTCGTGTGCCATGGTAAGCCCCACAAAGCTGCCTTTGGCACGGTCGTTCCAACGGGGGCTTCGCTCGCCCATCAGGTAGGGCAGAAAATATAAGCCCTTCGCACCGAGCGGTGATTTTGCCACCTCCTTTGCAACCGAGCGGTAAATATCCGCCGCCGCAAACGCCTCCTGCCCTTCGGGTGCTCCGTAAAGCGTCTTGACTGCCCAACTGAGCGCACCCCCACCCGTCTGCATCGTGCCTGTCGGGATATAATACCCCGGTACTACGTGCGCAAAGGTAAAGGTCTTCATTTCAGGATCAAAGATCGGAGTTTTTGCCGCCACTGAGATCCAACTGGATGTACCGAGACACAAATTGGCACTGCCTTCTCTGACCACGCCGCAACCAACCGCCGCACAGCTGCCGTCTCCCCCACCCATCACGACGGGTGTACCTTCCAAAAGCCCCGTCATGGCGGCAGCTTCTTTGGTCACCCTGCCTGCGATCGCGGTAGAAGGAATGATTTCGGGAAGCATCTCTTTCGAAAGTCCCGCCGCACGTATAACCGTGTCCGACCAGGTCAGCGTAGAAAGATCCATAAGACACGTTGAGGAAGCATCGCTCGGCTCGGTCGCAAAGACACCTGTCAGACGAAAGATCACATAATCCTTGGCGTGAAGCATACGATAGGTTTTATCATAGACCTCTCGCTCATTGTTTTTCACCCACATCAGCTTGGTTGCCGAATAGGACGGACTGAGACGGTGTCCGATGATGCGGTAAAACTCCTCTTTTGAAAGATTGCGGGCGATTTCATTTGCCTCTTTGGTCGAACGCATATCCGCCCAGATTAGAGAACGCCGCAGCGGCTTGCCATCCTTGTCCACACAAAGACAGCCCATCATCTGACCGCTGAAGGATACCGCCGCAATCTCCGAAGGCGCAATACCGTCAAGAAGCTCCTTTGTGCTTTCGGCAACCGCACGCCACCAATCGTCAGCATCCTGCTCTGCCGTACCTGCCGCGCTCACATACAAGGGATAACTGTAAAGTGCACTTTTGATCAACTTACCATCCAGCGAATACAGCGTCGCCTTATTGCCGGATGTACCGAGATCGTGTGCAATCACGTATTTTTCCATAACGATCCTTAAAATTTCACAACCATTTTCATCGTGGGAACGCGGTTGTGGATATTATCATACGCTTTGTCGATATCGTCAAATGCGTATACGTGTGAAATATAGTCCATCGGATCAAGCTTTCCTTCGGCGATCCACGAAACGATTTCGTCGTGCACCTCGCCCTCGGCAAGCTTTGATGGAAACTGATGAAAATGCAGTGTCCAGTTGTAGGGGCATACGCTCCAATCGATCTCTTGCGACATATTTGCCGAGATGCCGTATACACACACCTTGGCATCGGGCTTGATCATCGAAAGCGCGGTGTTGATAAACGCCGAAACACCCACAGCATCCAGTACGAAATCCACGCCGTCGGGACAGAGCGATTTCACTTGGGCAACAAGATCAACCTCTTTGGAATTATCGATCACAAGCTCTGCTCCGTATGCCTTCGCCTTTTCAAGCTTTTCGTCAACGCGGTCGATCGCGATCACGGGCGACATCCCGATGAATTTGGCAAACTGA
Source organism: Clostridia bacterium (assembly GCA_017453405.1). Lineage (GTDB taxonomy): Bacteria > Bacillota > Clostridia > Oscillospirales > CAG-272 > RGIG1993. The sequence continues at coordinate 2,631 of JAFTKF010000035.1, read as the reverse complement.
ACAAAAGAATGCCCCACCGGTCCAAGACCAAGCACCACAAGGCTCTTGCCGGGCGCAAAGCCAAAGCGCTTCATTGTGCTGTAAACCTCGCGAAAGGTCACGATCATCGCCGCCGCAACCGGATCAAAATCGCAAGGTAGCTTTTTCTGTGCATAGGCATAGTCGGGCACATCAAGCCCTGCTGCCGCCATCGCCTCAGCATCCGCAACCGTTCCGTATTCCGAAAAAGTGCCCCAGCCACTGGTATAGCCCTCGGGCATATCGGCATTGAAGGGCAGAAGCACGAGATCGCCAACGGCAAAGCTCGTCACACCCTTCCCTATTTTCACCACTCTGCCAACACCCTCGTGACCGAGTACAACGGGATAGGTATCGATTCCCTTGAAGACAGCGTGAATGATCTTCATATCCGTGCCGTTGCAGACACCGCAGCTTTCCATTTTCACAAGTGCTTCATATTGACCAAATGACGGAACAGGCAACTCTTCGATCGCACAGCGACCGTCTTTATGTACACAATAGCCCTTCATATCAGTCTTCCTTGTACTGCGCCGCATAGGCATCGGCGATGGCAACGCTTGCCGAACAACCGATACGGTCAGCACCCGCTTCCAGCATCGCAAGGCAGGTTGCAAGATCGCGAACGCCGCCTGCGGCTTTGACCTTGATTTCGGGAATAGCATAACGGCGCATCAGTCTGACATCCTCTACCGTTGCCGAGGTCGGACCGAAGCCGGTCGAGGTCTTGATGTAATCGGGCTTCACTTCGTTGGCAATTTCGCAAAGCTTGATTTTTTCCTCATCGGTCAGATAGCAATTTTCAAAAATAACCTTGCAGGGGATACCGTACTTGTGGCAGGTAGAAACGATGACCTCCATTTCTTCCTTGATGTAATCCCACTCGCCTTCCTTTGCCTTGCCGACATTGATCACATAGTCGATCTCGCCTGCACCGTTTTTGATGCAGTCTTCGGTTTCAAACACCTTGACGGGAATCGAGGTAATGCCGAGCGGAAAACCGACAGCGGAATCCACCAGGACATCGCTTTCCTTCACCATCTCATAGCAAACAGCCGTTGTGCCCGCATTGATGGCAACCGTCTTGAAACCGTACTGCATCGCAAGCTCGCAGATCACCTTAAGATCTTGCGTAGTTGCCGGAGGCTTCAGAAGTGTGTGGTCAAATATTTTGTTGAATTGCTTGGGGGTCATTTTCATAACGGGGATCACTCCTTTTTGAACTGAATATCCAGTATATCTGGTCTTAGTATACCAAGTTCATTCGCATTTGTCAAGAAAAAATTCATCCCGCGTCACGGTTGTCTCTTCCCACAAGAGCCGAGATCAGCGTCTGACATAACAATTCAAGATCCCACGAAAACGAAGCGTGCCTGACGTAGTAAGCATCCAGCAGGGCTTTGTTCTTGTCAAGGACCCGATCCCGCCCCGAAAGCTGTGCGTACCCCGTCATTCCCGGGCGCATCACATACACACCCAGTGATTGCCGCATCGTGTGGCAAGCCGATTCTGACGGGATCAGGGGGCGATAGCCCACGAGTGACATCTTCCCCGCAAGGACCGAAAAAAGCTGCGGCAATTCGTCGAGAGAAAAGCGCCTGAGAAAAGCGCCGACCCTCGTAATATACCGCTCCCGCTCACGAAGTGCCCCCGAGGGACAGTCGTGCGGCGCATCCGCCGTCATCGTACGGAATTTCAGGCAGGTAAAGCATTCCCCGCCTTTGCCGATCCGTATCTGACGAAACAAAACAGGGCCCTTGGATGTCAGCTTGATCGCAAGGGCGATCACACCCATCAGGGGAGCTAAGAGGATCAGAAGCGTCAAAGAAAGAAAAATGTCGAACAGGCGCTTGACGAAAGGATAGTAAAAGGGCTTTCGCTTCTTATGAGAAAGGATCGCGCAAAGCTTTTCATAAACCGCAGGCGAATATTCCTTTTCACAGTCGATGCGCATCGGCATCCTTGAAAAACTTCTGCCAAGATATTGCCCCTTCACGCGCCGTCCTCCTTATCTGTTTGCGTATCGGGATTATCGTTTGCGTAAAGGGGCGGTTTTATGCATTCTTCGGCGTTAGGCATTCAGAATCGCAATCGCACGGTCGCGGTGCTCGGCAGAAAGACCCGAGTCCAGATAATAATGTGTGCGAACAAGATGCTCTGACAGCTCCTCCCAACCGAACGCAAAATCGTCAAGAATGACAAAATGCTCCACCTCGGGATGCGCCTTGAGATACTGTCTGATCTCCTCCGGGCGATCAAACATAGAAAGACACGGCGTTTTGTCAACCACTGTCATCGCGTATTCACGAAAGAGTGTATGGATATACTGCCCAACCGAATCCGACTTCGCTTGCTCATACTGCCAGTGCTTGCGCCACGAGGTCGACAAAACAATAACGGCATCGGTCGCCGCAACGATCTCGGCAAGATATGCGAGCGCTTTCGGATCAAACATCGCCCCCTCTTCGCGGCAGGTGCGAAAAAATGCCGCAGAATTCAAAACTCCGTCAAAATCCAGAAAAATCACCTTCACAGGATTCCCTCATCATCTCGTTTTTGTTTCTATTATAGCGAACAACGGCAATTTGGTCAATCTTTCTCTTTACAAAAGTT
>JAFTKF010000034.1 GCA_017453405.1 Clostridia bacterium | reverse complement strand
GGCGCGCGCCCGTGTCCTGCCCGACCTGCGTGGTCTGGGTCTTTGCACCGAGCTTCTTTGCCGCCTCACAGCTCTCACGCAGGCCGTCAAGCGCTCGCTTACCGTTTGAATCGCGTCGCAGATATAGCGCCGTGAAACGCCAAGGGAACACAAACAGAAAGTCTCAATTAGGCATGTAAATTTGCCGCATCCTATTGCATTTTACCAAAGCCTGTGCTATACTGTTAATTGGTGGATTATATTTTCAAAAAAGAGGTGTTAACTTAACTTCTATGGAAGCCTACGAACAATATCTGGAACAAGCAAAGAACATCGGTCTTTATCTGACGCTCGGTCTTTTGCTCTTTGCTCTCATCGGTCTTTTGATCTCGATGCGAAAAGGAATCTACAAAAACATTTTCAACCTTGTCGCGATCGTTACCTCGGTGCTTCTTTCCTTCGTGGTAACGGGAATCCTGATCAATACGTTCGTTGCGGATGCATCGATACAGAAGCTCTTGAGCTCCTTGTTCGAGACACTTGAAAAGGCGAGCGTTCCTGCTGACGCGCTGCTTGCGATCGGTGAGGGGCTGCTTCTCGTCGTTGCTCTCCCCCTCGTTTTTCTGCCGATCTACCTGATCGTGAAGATCATTCTTTACTTTCCCTACCGCTTCGGAGTCAAGCGCTTTGACACGAAAAGATGGGCAGTCAAGCCGATCGGCATGGTGCTTGGATTCTTAACGGGTGCGATCCTACTTCTGGTTGTCACGTCGCCGATCTTCACGCTTTTAAACCTCGTCGGCTCAGCTGTTGATTCGATCCCGAAGGAGGCGGTCGTATACTGCCAGCGTCAGGAGACGAGCGAGCCCGAGGAAGAGATCGCCGAGGGAGAAGAGACCAAGGATGACGGCGATATTCTGGCAATGGTCGACGAGCTCTTCCCCGTGCTTGTTACGGCGAACGAGTATATGTCTCCCTACTGCGACAGCATCTTCTACAAGCTGACGAGCAATGTCGGTTGGAACAGCCTCTACTCGCTGGCACCCATTGATTCCGCATACGAGGGAAACTCCATCAGCGATCTTGACGCGCTTTTGAACTCTGCCGTAACGCTTGCGTCCTACGTTTACTGTGATATTCATATGGAGGATTTCATCGACACCTTCGTTGACGGTGACATCTCCGACGAAATGGATCAAAAGTTAAACGCCGCAATGTACGGAATGATCGACAGTGATCTTCTGACCGACGTGCTTGGTGGCTTCCTCAGCAAGGGACTTGGAATGGTAAGCACCGCAATGAAGCTGGATGAGCAAACGAAGATCGATCTTGAGGCGAGCGTCAAATTCAAGGATGCCGACACGCTAACTTCAGAGCAGAAGGAAAACGAAAGCGAGCAGGTGGCAGAGGTCATCCGCGTGCTTCTGTCCGCGCTGCCCGATCTGATGTCGATGACGGGCGGCGGCGAAGAGGGCGGCGACACGCTGAGTTCGGTGCTTGACCACTTCGGAACGGTCGGCCATCTGATGGACGTGATGGACCGCACCTACTCCTTCGGCGATTCTGTCGAGGAGTTGCTTTACGCGCTTTCGGAAATGGAGATTGTTACCGAATATCTGTCCCGCGAGAGCATTCAGGATATTATCAACAGCAGGGACACTTACGAGAACATTATGAACACGCTTGCCGCAACCGTCAAAATGGCACAGAGCGGCATGGGCGGTCTTACCTGATTGTCAGGCTTTACTCTTTTAAGATATAACGGAGTTTTTTAGGAGGAACGAATGATGAAAACCGCAAAGACTTTTCGCAGAATGCTTTCCCTGATACTTGTAATCGCGTCTTTTGCAACCTGTCTTCTGGGCTTTGCCTCCTGCGGTACGCAGGATGACAGCGATATGCCCGTCCTGAAGCAGCAGGCGACCGAGTTTGACCTGACCGTCAGCGTATACGGCAACGGATCGGTCGATAAAACGGGCGGCACGTACAAAAAGGGCGATTCGGTCACGGTGACCGCTACGGCTGACGAGGGATACCAATTCAAGCAGTGGTTGGATGCCAAGCACAATCCCCTGTCCACGGAGCTTGCCTACACCTTTGTATTCGGAAAGGCTGACGTCGGCCTGATTGCGGAGTTTGAGGCGATTCCGACCACCGATTCCACGATCACCGTTGAAAACAACGCGACCATCAAGGATACCGACGTTGAGGATGAGGAGGAGGATTCCTTCTACACCGACGAGATCGGCGCGATGGTGGTACAGACGGTAGCGCAGCTCGAAAACTGCCCTGCTGAGCTTGCAATCGCGGTGAGATCCGAGCTGCCGCCCGCAGAGCTTGCTGCGGCGATCGAGCTTCTCGATATCAACGGCGAAGCCGTCCCCTTCAACGTAACCTTTATCGACGCCGGCATCTTTGAGATCACGGCAGTCGGCAATTTCAAGCCGGGATACAGCTACTCGCTAATCCTTTCCGATGGCATCACGTTTGACGGCTATGTCAATACGATCAGCACGCTGAATTTCAACATTGAGCTGTCGCAGCAGGTCATTGAGGAAAATACGGACGATAACGGAAATTTCGTCGTTGAGCTTGATACGATCGACGGCGACGGATACGAGATCGTCATTGAGACAGGACGCAGCACCGCTTCGGTACAGGATGCAGGTCCTATCATGGTTGCGCTGATGGAGGATGAGGATTTCCGCTATACGCTTTCCGCGGCGATCGTTGCGGCTGAGCAGTGCAGCGCGAAAAACGGCAACGGCAAAAAAACGATGATGGACGTTGAGAAGAACAGCGACGGAAGCTATACTCTGAACGTTACGGGGGACAACTTCGTCTTGAACGCTACCTTCCTCTACAAGGTGGACACCGAGGTGAACTTCACCGCGCAGGCGAAGAAGCAGGGTAACAGCCGTACCTACCAGAAGATCCAGTACAACCCGATCATCATCACCGAGACCTATGGTCTGAGCCTTACCGCGTTCGTTGGAAACGAGCAGATCGATGCCAAGGATTTTGCGAAGAAGATAAACGAGGTGCTCTATTCGGATCAGAACGCGCTCAACAAGACGATGAACGATATTGCCATCGGCTTTGCAAGTGCGCTTGACACCTCCGAGAACTACGTTGAGATCATGTCGGACGTACACGCCGGCACGAGGAACTTTGACGTCATCTTTACGCCGAGCTTCTCGATCGAGGATTTCTTCCTCAACGGCTTCGGCGCGCTCTCCTTTGAAAGCACGGTGACAAGCAAGGTCTCCTACACGCTCACGAACGAGGAAACGCCTTACCGCGACTACACGGTCTCCAGAACCCAGAGCACGAGGATCGGGGACAACGTAGCGTACGTCGGATCACTCTCCTTCAAGCTGAACAACTCGATCGCCATCAATCAGTCCGGTAAGAACGAGGTCCATATGCCAAACCACGCGAACGGCAACTTCGACGTAAAAATCAACACCTCGCTCGAGCTTTGCAACGTCAAGGGTATGCTGATCTCGAACGGCATCAGCGTCGGCTCTCTTACGCTGAAGCATCACGAGAATATTCAGTGGCGCTTCGCAGGCCGTCTTGAGCGTGCCTACGCACAGACCTCGGTCATTTACGACTACGCTGCCCCCACCGCCTCCGCCATTCTCGGCTACAGCAACCGTGTCGACACCGTTGAGGTTTCACCGAACGGCGTCAAGCTGGTCGACCTTCGTCTGTTTGACGTAAGGGTGTTCAACCCGAAGAGCGGAACCTACTCGATCTTGACGCTTCCCGATTCCGATTTCAACGTCACGATCCTGAAGGGTGCTGACAAGATCAAATACGAAAACGGGAGACTCATGTTGACCGACGCGATGGCAACCAACCTGAGCGCTACGATCTCGATCGAGTGCCGTCTGACGAGCGACGAGGGACGTTACGTCAATCTTCCGCCCCGTATCCTCAACGTAAAATTCGACAAGAAGTTCGACATTGATGCATATCTTGATGCGTACTACAAGACAAAGGATACCGAAACCGAGGCAAGCTTCCGCGCGATCTACCGTGCCGCTTCCCCCGAGACGAGAGATCTTGTCGTTGCCATTCTGAAGGATGTACTGAATAAGATCGAGATTGCAGAGCAGTACAAGGATATGAGCAACGCGATCATCGAGCAGTATTTCACCCTTCTCTACGATCTGGTTGATGAATACAAGCAGAACACCGACACCTATGAGCGTCAGTGGGAAAACGAATTCGTAAAGGAAGCGCGCACGTTTGACACGCTCATCTCCTTCACCAATCTCGTCATTGCCAGCAAGGGCAACTTCGACGAGAAGACCGCAAAGGAGCTGGCGAGATCGGTGCTCGAATCCCGCCTGATGAAGGGCGCGGCTGAATACATGATTGAAAACGACACAGAAACGAAGCTGTGGACGAAGCTGAAGGAAAAATATGCGGCATCCTCCGATGCTGTGAAGGCGACTGTAAATGCTGAGATCGCTCAGTTCAGAGCAGACGCAACCGAAGCAGAGCTTGAAACGGCACTCCTCGTTGAAAGACTGCTCGGCATTATCGACTAACCGAACGAAAAAGAACGCGACAATGGCGCACCTACGATAAAGCAGGTGCGCCATTGTCGCGTTCTTTTTCTGTTTTTTTAAGAAAGACCTTGCAAATGCTTTCTTCATTTGTTATAATGATATTTGGTGAATTATTCATTTAAGGAAGGAAACGAGATGCTCAAATTCCAATGGGATAAAAAATACACGACCATTGCACTTTACGCCTGCGCCGTTATCGCCGTTGCAATCATTGCATTGTCCCTGATACTGAATCTCCGTATGATCGGCGATCTTCTTGCGCGGTTTTTTGAAATTTTGCTTCCCATCGTTTACGGGTTGGTCATTGCTTATATTTGTAATCCAATCCTGAAATTCTGGGAGCGTACCGTTTTCCGCAGAAAGAAATCCAAGCGCCTGACACCACAGGTCATTCGCTACATTTGCACACCGCTTACCTTTCTTGTGGTCGGCGGGGTCTTCTCCCTCTTTTTGTTCTTGGTCGTTCCTGAAATCGTAAACAACTGGGCTGATCTGAAGACGGGCTTTTTTGACAACGTCAATAACCTTCTGCGCATCGTTGGTGATTTTGCCGCACGCTTTGGCATTCAATTCCCCATCACCAACTTTTCAAACGCAATTGAGAGCATTCTGCGTGAAGAAGCGCTGATCAAGAATATGATCGATAAGATCGGGGCTTGGAGCGGTGCCTTTTTGCTGGGATTCGTCCGCTTGGTGCTGGGCTTCGTCCTCGCATTTTTCTTCCTGCTTTGGAAGGAGCATCTGATCGCGAGCGCGAAAAAGTTTTTTGCCGCTTTTCTGCCCAAGAAGATGCTGATCCACCTCGTTGATACGGTCGCATTCGCAAATCGCGCCTTCGGTCGCTATTTTATCGGTGTCATTTTCGATTCGCTCTGTCTTGGGATCATCATCTTCTTCACGCTGATGATCTTGCGATTCCCATACTATCCGCTCGTTAGCGTGATCGTGTGTCTGACCAATATCATTCCCTACCTTGGTCCCTTTATCGGCGCGGTTCCAAGCTTTATCATCATTTTCCTGGAAAGTCCGATCCACGCGCTTTGGTTCGTTCTCATCATACTGATCGCGCAACAGATCGACGGAAATATTATTGCCCCCCGTATCATTGGAAACGCGGTCGGGCTTCCCGGCATCTGGGTCATCATATCCGTCACCGTAATGGGGGGGTTGTTTGGTCCTGTCGGTATGCTGATCGGCGTGCCCGTCTTCACCGTTTTGATCGAGCTTTCACGCCGCTCT
>JAFTKF010000033.1 GCA_017453405.1 Clostridia bacterium | reverse complement strand
TCGCCCTCCACGATATACAACTCGCGGAAGTTGGGGTCTTTGGAACGGCAATTGACGAATTTCTCCACGCGGTTGGCAATATCGATCGTTCCGCTCAGCTTTTTGGCAATATTCACCTTAGTGTCATATGCCGCCTCACGGCTTCTTTTGTTGATCAGCACCTGATTGGCGGCACGCTCGGCATCGAGGGGATTTTCCGCAAAAAAGATCTCAAGCCAACGCTTGATATAGTCGGTCATCGCTTTTTTGATGAATTCGTTGGTGATCGCCTTTTTCGTCTGGTTGGCATAGCTCGTCTGGGTGGAAAACGAATTGATCACGAGAACCAAGGATTCATCGATATCCTGAAAGGTCACGCGCTTTTCGTCTTTTTTGTATTTGCCGTTTTCCTTGAGATATTTATCAAATGCCGACACGAACGCCGACTGTGTCGCCTCGTCAGGCGAGCCGCCGTGCTCTAGGAAAGAGGAATTGTGATAGTATTCCTTGACGTGCGTTTTGTTGGAAAGCGCAAACGCCATTTCAAACTTCAGGCGGTAATCGGCAAGGTCGGCGCGGTCGCGACCCACCGTTTCGGTCTTGAAAAGCTTCGGGGCTGTCAGAAGCTCTTCACCCGCAAGCTCACTGACACGGTCAATGATGCCGTTTTCATAGCAATACGCATCGTGAAAGATCTCGCCGTTTTCTTCTTCATAGAAAAATTCAAACTTGATTCCGCTGTTGACCACCGCCTGCTGCTTCAGAACTTCGATATAATGCTCTTTGGCAATAATGATCGCCTTGAAAACCTCAAGGTCGGGACGCCAGCGAATGGTCGTGCCCGAATAGCCCTCCCCTTTTCCGCAGGGGCGTTTGCGAAGCTCGGTCACGGGCTCGCCGCGTCTGAAATCGATCTCCGAAACCGTCCTGCCGTCGCAGGAGCGCACATACATAAATTCCGAAGCACACTGGGTCGCGCACGCGCCAAGTCCGTTCAGACCGAGCGAGAATTCATACGCCGCACCCTCTTCGTTGTTGTTATATTTACCGCCCGCATACAGCTCGCAGAAAATGAGATACCAGTTCCACTGTCCCTCATCCTCGTTATAGTCAAGCGGCACGCCTCGCCCGCGGTCGGTGACCTCCATCGTGCCATCCTTATCGACGCGCACCGTAATCAGCGAGCCGTAGCCCTCTCTGGCTTCGTCCACCGAGTTTGATAATATTTCAAAAAAGGCGTGCTCGCATCCGTCAAGTCCGTCCGAGCCGAAAATAACGGCAGGACGCTTACGCACACGGTCAGCACCCTTCAGCTGTTGGATACTCCGATTGTCGTATACTGTTGTTTCGTTTGTCTTTTTAGCCATAGTCATTCCGTCGCTTTATTCGTATAATTTGAGGTAGTATACCACAGTATATAGTTTACTATTTTTAAAGGAATTTGTCAAGAGGGGCGACGCGCGAAAGCAAAAAAACAAGGTGCCTGCAGAATCGCTTGCGGCAGTAACAAAACCGCTTTAGAAAATATTCTCGCTTTTGAATTGACAAAGCACATGGGGTATGATATACTAAAAAACGGCAAGACCGTGCAAAAAACACTTTGCGACATACAAGGGATTCCATGCGAAAAGCCGTTTTCGATGCCCTGCGCCCTCCATTTTACCAACCACCGGATCTCACCGTGACATCGGACAAGCTTTCAGAGGACGGCATTCCTCACAAACCAATGATGTCGGATTTAGGAAAAAACTATGGAAAATGAATTGATCTTTCACTATGATTACATCACCCAAAACGGTGAGCACAAAGAATTTCGCATTCTGTCCGGCAGTATCTCGACGCTTGATGAAAATTACGATATTGCAGTTTGCTCCGCATTCAAGGATAATTATTATCCCTTAAGAGGCACTTTGATCGGGGCACTGTATCGCGATCTGTATCTTTCAGTCCAAAGTCTTTCCCAAAATAAAGCCATTTTCCTTGAACAATCACACTGCTGGCTTTCCGAGCCGACCGATACCGCCCTTCGCCGCATTGCCTGCGTGGAGATCACAGAACTCGACGATGCTTGGTATGATGAAGCAGTGAACGATGCGCTTTTGAAACGCTCTTTCTCCTCACTGCGTATGCTGTTAGAGCAAGCTGAATGGCAAGGTATTGCGGTTGGGCGCATTGTTTTGCCGATTCTCGGCACGGGCGCACAGCTTTTGTCGGTATCCGAGGTAGCAGGTCCTTTATTAAAACAGCTGTTCTATGCGCTTGAAACCATTGACGGTATTTCGTCAATCACGGTATGCGAGTACGACCGTGACAAAGCAGAGGAGCTTGCAACACTCGTTAAGGAAATGCTGAAGCCGACCCCAAAAAACGCCCCCGATGTCTTTATCTCCTATAGCTCCAAGCAGCTCGAGGAAGCAAAGAAAATGCGGGAAGCCTTAGCGACGGCAGGCGTATCCTGCTGGATGGCACCCGATTCCATTCCGAGCGGCTCGCAGTATTGGCAGGAAATCCCGATTGCTTTGGCAAACACAAAAGTTTTGGTGCTGTTACTGACACCCGATGCCGAAAGCTCCAAATGGGTTCCGAAGGAGCTGAATACAGCCATCGAAAACCGCAATATTGTCATTCCGTTTCAGCCCTACGATTACCCCAACGGCGCGGCATTCCGTTTTATTTTGTCGGATATTCAGATCATACGCGCGTGGCAATTTGATGAAAAGTCACGGATGGATCGCCTGATCGTTGAGGTTTTAAAAGCGTTGAAGCAATAAAATACATCCGTAACGCTCGCGAATTGAATATTGATCCGCATTCTTTGTTATTTTCCGCAAAGCAAACTCCGATGAATGATATGCAAAAAACTCCATCACGCTAATGTTGTCCGTGATGGAGTTTTTGTCATATTCGTTTTTTGATCTTCCGATCAAGAGCATCACACCGTAATGTGCCTCTCCGCTCTTTGGGATTAACCGTTGGAAGGAACCATCGTGATAAGAGGTCCCCATCCCTCGTCGGGATCGTCGGTCACAACAGGATTGGGCAGCGTGATCTCGGTTTTTTCGGTCGTGGTATCGGTGGTGCCGTTGCCGGTTTCGTCGGTATCAGCCGTCGAAGTCGTCACAGTAGTTTGCGATACCGTCGAGGTTGCCGCAGGGGGATTTGTCGAAAAAGGAGCTGTTGATTCACTCGCTTCCTGACAGGAGGCAACCGTGATCACGAGAATCAGCATCAGAAGTAACGTACAGAATACCTTTTTCATCGCTCACCTCATCAGCCCAGCGGGATCAGGTCTCCCCAGCCGCCGCCATCGTCATCATCACCGGGCTTTGCCGTCGTAGTCGGTGCGGTCGTTTCGGGCGCTTTGGCAGTTGTTTCAGCAGGCGTTGTCACAACGGTTTCGGGTGTTGTGGTGTCGTCAGCAGTGTCGGCAAGTGTCGTATCGGGCGCTGTAGTTGTTGCGGGATCATCGGCAAGAGTTCCCGCTACCGTGGTCGTCTGCACGGGAGCAGTTGTTTCTTTGGATGCTGTCGTTACTTCGCTGTTTCCGCAAGCACAGATCACAAGCGTCAGCGCGGCGAGCATCACGAGCATACATACAATTTTTTTCATAAAACCCTCTCAAATCGTGGTAGTTAGCTTATCTTACCATAAAAACAAAGACTTGTCAATACAAAACGGCTTGTTTTTCAGCAAAACAAGCCGTTTTCCGCCATAATCAACAGAGATTCAGTTTCTGAATACAAGAACCTTCCAATCCGCTTCGGCATCCGAATCCACCAGTGTGAGTCCGCCCTCTGCCATTGCCTTGGTAACATCCTCGGCACGGTCTTCAATAATACCCGAGCAGATCAGATGCGCACCTTCGGCAAGATAGGGCTTGACATCGGGTGCCATACGGATCAGAATATCCGCAACGATATTCGCCATCGCCAGCGTATACCGCTTGGTCTTATCCACCGCGCGGAGCAGATCGGACACCGCGCATTTGACATTCGGGGTATTGTTCGCTTCGGCATTTTCATTTGCCACGCGAACCGCCACGGGATCAATGTCAAAGGCATCGGCATACGAACAACCGAGCTTGGAGGCGAACAGCGACAAAATACCGCTTCCCGTTCCGATGTCGAGCACCGAATCGCCTGCCTTCATATATTTCTCCAGCATTGCCGCGCAAAGACGGGTGGTTTCGTGCGTACCCGTACCGAACGCCATACCGGGATCCATTCTGACGATCACTTCGTTCTCTTCAGGCGTGTAGTCCTCCCACATCGGCACGACAACAAGGCGTTCACCGATCTTCAGGGGCTTATAATACTTGCGCCACGCATTTGCCCAGTCCTCTTCGTTGACGCCCTCGACCGTGATCTCATAGGTGATACCGTCAGCCGCAAAGCGTTCCTTTAAAAACGCGATCGCATCGGCAATATCCTTGACCTCGGGCAAAAAGAAGCTGACATAGCAAACATCACGGTCTGCCTTCAGAATCGAATCGTCGATCAATTCGCCATAGACCGACATCAGATTTTCTTCAATGTCCGAATAGTCCTCGATCATAAGACCCGAATCGATCATACTCATAATCGCCGTCACACCGTCTAGCTGTTGATGCGAGCATTTTACTTTAATCTGTGACCAATTCATACCGCCACCTCTTATTTCTTTTTGAATAACTGCTTCAGCTTGTCAAAATATCGGTCGCGTTTGGAATACTTTCCTTCCCCGCAGTCCCCCGAAAATTTCAACAGAAGCTCTTTTTGTTCGTCGGTCAGATTCTTGGGTGTTTCCACGATCACCGTGAAGATAAGATCTCCCGAGCCGCGCGCATTCACATACTGAATGCCCTTGCCGCGCATGGTAAACTTCGTTCCGGTCTGCGTACCTTCGGGAATACGGTAAGTCGCATTGCCGTTCAGTGTGGGAACGGTGATCTCTCCGCCCAGCGCCGCTTCGGCGAAGGTGATCGGAACATCGCAGTGGATGTTGTTTCCCTGACGGACAAAGATCTCGTGACGCGCAACCGAAACGCTGACATAAAGATCTCCCGCGCCACCGCCCATAGCGCCTTCGTTACCCTGATTGCGAAGCACGATCCGCTGTCCGTCATCAATACCGGCGGGGATCGTCACCTCTAAGGTCTTACGCGTGCGAAGCGTGCCGTTGCCGCGGCAGGCTGTACAGGGATTTTTGATAACCTTACCCTTACCGTTACAGCTCGGGCAGGCAACTGTCGTTTGCATCATACCGAGAATGGTTCTCTGCGTTGTGCGTACCTGACCCGCACCGCGACAGGTAGAACAGGTTTCCGCAGAACTACCTTGTGCCGCACCGGAGCCGTTACAGCTTGCACACTTATCTATTTTATTGTAAGTAACCTCTTTACGGCACCCAAACGCCGCTTCTTCAAAGCGGATCGTAATGCGTGCCTCCAGATCGTCACCCCGCGAAGGGCCTGCGCGTCGGGAACTGCCCTGCGTAAAGCCGCCGCCGAAAAAGCTTTCAAAAATATCGCCGAAGCCTCCCATATCAAAGCCGCCGAAGCCACCGCCGTAGCCCGCACCCGAGGCAGGGTCAAACGCCGCGTGACCGAACTGATCGTACTTGGCTTTCTTTTCGGAATCCGAAAGCACCGAATAGGCTTCGTTGACTTCTTTGAAATTCTTTTCCGCTTCCGCGTCGCCCGGATGAAGGTCAGGGTGATATTTCTTGGCAAGACGGCGATACGCCTTTTTGATCTCGTCCTCACTCGCACCCTTATCCACGCCGAGCACTTCGTAATAATCGCGTTTATTTTCAGCCATTGGTTATATGCCTTTCTTTCCTTCCCTATTGACCCCAAAAACCGAAGACGGCAGAAACCGCCTTCGGCACTTGGAGTGTTCGCTTGCTATTCTGAAAAGACTGTCAGATCGTCCTCTTAGTTTCCGGTTGTATCGGTGAAGTCGCCTTCAAACGTGCCGCCCTGACCGCCTTGACCGCCAAAGCCCTGACCGCCCTGTGCGCCGCCCTGACCTGCGCCGTTCTGCTGATACAGCTTCTCGGAAAGCTTGTAGAATGCCTGCTCAAGCGCTTCGGTGTCAGCCTTGATCGCTTCGGTGTCGCCGCCCTTTAC
>JAFTKF010000032.1 GCA_017453405.1 Clostridia bacterium | reverse complement strand
CTTCGCGGCGTTACCGAAGAAGTGCTTCCGATCCCCCCAACAGCACCGACACCCACGCCTACACCCACACCTACACCCACGCCCCCGGCGACCACACCGTTCACGACTTCCGTATCTTCCGCACCCGATCCCCAAGAAGGGACAGATGCCCCGAAAAAGCGGGGCAGAAAACCCGCTGTCAAAAAGCCCGATACCCCACCTTTGCCCACCCCGACGCAACCAACAGTTGACACCTTGGCAAAAACGCCCGACAGCCAATCGCGACCGACGGTGATCAACACCGCCGTTCACCGCCTGCTCCATGTCACCCTGACCAGCTATGACGCAAGCTACAGCCTGACACTGACCAAGGAAAAAACCGTGCTCGGCAGAAGCGAGGAAGGGGGCGACTATCTCGCGACCAAGCCCTATGTCAGCCGCGTTCACTGCAGTCTGACCCTAACCGAGGACGGGCTGTTCTGCGAGGATCTTTCCAATACCAACTATACCTTTGTCAACAACCAGCGTGTGATCGGCACGGTTGCCTTAAAAAACGGCGATACCCTCTCGCTCGGCGGACTGCTTGTCGGTGGCAACCGTCAGGCGCAAGCCGCCTATTTCACCGTCCGCATTGACTGATGTTTGTCGCACGTATTTTATACCCGATCGAGGTGCTTGGTCCCGGTAAGCGCGTGGGAATCTGGTTTGCGGGCTGTCCGCGCCGCTGTCGCGGCTGCTCCAATCCCGAGCTTTGGGAAAAAGACCCCCGTTACCTCACCACCCCCGAAACGGTTGCCGACCTCGTTTTTCGCATCGCCAAGGACCACAAGATCGACGGCTTTACCTTCACGGGGGGCGACCCGATGATGCAATATGACGCTCTTATGACGCTCATTCCTCTGCTTGCCCCGATCAGCCGCGATGTTCTGGTTTACACCGGCGCATTTTTGGAAGAGCTTCCGCCGCTATATGGCATCACTGCCCTGATCGACGGCGAATACCGTGAGGAAGAAAACCTTTGTCACCCCCTGATCGGCTCGATGAATCAACGCTTCTTCCTTTTGGACGAAGCCTATCGCGTGCGCTATCGCCGCTATCTGAAATCGCTTGACCCCACCGCCTCGCCGATCCAGAATTTCCACGCAGCAGACGGTCACATCTCGGTGGGCATTCACCGTCCTGCATTTTTACGCACCACGAAAACCCTACCGAACACAACGAAAAGAAAGGACAACCTATGACTGAGTACATCCCCAAATGGCACCGCGAGATGTCGATCTTCTCGTCCATTAAAAGCATCCTGATTCTGGAAGGGAATGTTCTTGACAGCTATCAGTATCCCGTAGAAGGCAGTGTACCGCGCGGCAGTATTCTGCGCCTTACTGAATATATGCACCATTTCTACAAGGATCTTTCCTATCACAATATCGTCTTTTACAACACGCTCGACGGCTTTTACAACCGCGTGGAGGACGGTCACATCGAGCGTTTTGCAAGGCTTTGCGGACTGACGACCTCGGCAAAGACCATTCCTGCCGATTTCAAAGGCGCGAGTGCCACAGCTCCCCAATATATCAAGGCTGCCCTTGAACAGAATCTCGAAGCCACGGCGATCGTGATGGATTTCGCCTCGCGTGCCATTACCTCTCCCGATATGATGGATCAGTCCGAGGTCGACAGCTTCACCCGCATTCTGCAGGGCTCGCTGTCTGCCAAGGAGGTGCGGAGCGAGACGGGTATGCGCAAAAACCTGCTTGTTCTCATCGTCAACAAGGTCAATGACCTGCCCGCGTGGTTTTATCTTTCCAATCCCAATTCCAAGACCGTCACCATCGGCTACCCCACCAAGGAGGAGCGGGAAGCCCTTGTCAAGGGGGAAAATTTCAGAAGCTTTTTCGCGCCCGACTGCTATCGCCGCGGCATTGAAGAATTTGAAAACGCCCCCGAGGATCTTGCCCGCATTCAGGATCGCTTCATTGCCCTGACCGACGGCTTCACCTTTACCGAGCTGAACTCCCTGCGCCGTCTGTGTAAAAATGAAAGGGTCGAAATGCACGATATGACCGCTGTCATCGATCTCTACCGCTACGGTATCAAGGAAAACCCCTGGAAGACCCTTGACCGCGAAAGGATCAAGAACGGTCTTGCCTTTTTTAACCGCCGCGTTAAGGGGCAGACGGCGGCTCTTGAAAAGACGTTGCGCGTGATCAAGCGTGCTGTCGGCGGAAAAACCGATGCCAACAAGCGCCCGAAGGGCATTCTCTTTTTCGCAGGACCCACGGGAACAGGTAAGACCGAAACCGCAAAGGCGCTTGCCGAGCTTCTTTTTGGGGATGACAGCGCCTTCATTCGCTTTGATATGAGTGAATACCGCCACAGCCACAGCGATCAGAAGCTGCTGGGCGCGCCTCCCGGCTACGTGTGCTATGAGGCAGGCGGTCAGTTGACCAACGCCGTCAAGAAAAAGCCCTTTTCGGTGCTTCTGTTCGACGAAATTGAAAAAGCCGACCCCTCGATCCTTGACAAATTCCTGCAGATCCTCGATGACGGCAGAATGACCGACGGGCAGGGCAATACCGTCTATTTCAGCGAATGCGTGATCATTTTCACCTCAAATCTCGGTGTCTATGCCGAGGATGCAAGCGGCAAGCGCCACGCGGTGATCAATCACGAAATGCCTTATGAAGATATGATCCCCACGCTGAAGGGCGCGATCGAGAATTATTTCAAGCTTTCCCTCGGCAAGCCCGAGCTTCTCAACCGTATCGGAGACAATATCGTGATCTACGACTTCATCCGCCCCGATGTCGCCAAAGAGATCCTTCTTGCCGAGATCAAGCGTTACCAAAACGAGCTCATCACCTCGCGCCATATCCGTCTTCACCTGACAGACGGTGCTGTCAACTATCTCTATGACCGCGTGCTGGAGCGTCGGGACGACAACGGGCGCGGCGTGCGCAATGTCGTTGTCAGCTATTTGGAAGAGACCCTTGAGACTTATCTTTTTGATTTTGATATTCAGGAGGACAGCGAGATCACCGTCACGGGCTTTGCCACCGAAAACAACACGCCGGTTCTGATCGTAGGTGCATCATGAAGACCATCTGCCATCTCACCGATCGCGAGCTGCTCGGCAGTGATGCCGTTGCCACAGCGCCGCCTCGCTATACGGCACGAGCCATTCTGAGAAACCGCGAGGGCAACTATGCCGTTTTGTATTCCCGCGATTTTGATTTCTATTCCTTTCCCGGGGGAGGGATCGAAAAGGGGGAAGACCCCATTGCCGCCCTCACACGCGAGGTGTATGAAGAGACGGGCTGTACGGCAGACCGCATCACTCCTCTTGGCAAGATCGTCGAAAACCGCGGTCACGCCAACTATACGCAGATCTCGTATTATTACGCCGTCCTGACCGAAAGCACCTCGCTGTCGCCGCATTTTACCGAGGCGGAAGCGCACTACGGTGCGAGGGTATCTTGGCTGAGTCTTCAGGAAATGTGCGAAAAGATCCGCGCACCTCTGACGGGAAGCCATCAGCTCCGCTTTTTAAAAGCCCGCGATATCGCAGCCCTCGACGCCTATCTCAAAACCCTCTCCTGACCGAAAAGACCCGCAAAAAGCAACCGTTGGTTGCTTTTTGCGGGTCTTTTGCTGTGCCTTATAAACATCTTGATTTTTCTTTTGTCATTTCTCACCAAATCCCTTGTGAGATTCTTTCATTATTATTCATATTACCTATTGACTTTAGTGCTTTAGCGTGCTAAAATAGCAATCAGTTGTTTTGATTTTAACGATCCCGAAAGGATATCTTTGCTATGACCGACCACCGTCACGAAGACCTTGCCCTTGACAATCTGATCAAAGCCCTGTTATCTCTTGAAACCGAAGAGGAGTGCCGTGCCTTTTTAAACGATCTTTGCACCATCCGCGAGATCAGCGATATGTCACAGCGCTATGAGGTCGCAGAGCTTCTCAAAGAGGGCAAAAACTATCAGGATATCTCCAAAAAAACCGGTGCCAGCACCGCAACCATCTCGCGCGTCAACCGCGCGCTGGTATACGGAAGCGGAGGCTACCGCACAGTACTTGCCAAAAATATCCCGAGTCAAGGAGAATAACGATGTCTACCGTCTATCAGGAGCCGATCAACCGATCGCTTTCCGAACTGTATGCTTCTTACGGCTACAGCCCCTTCAAAATGAGCAAATTCGAAGAATACGAGCTGTATGCCCAAAATAAAAACTTCCTCATCTCCGATCACGTGATCACCTTCACCGATACCACGGGTCGGCTGATGGCACTGAAGCCCGACGTCACGCTTGCCATCGTCAAAAACACGAAGGACGAGCCAAGCTTCAAAAAAAAGCTGTATTACACCGAAAGCGTCTACCGTGTTTCACAGAAAAGCGGCACGTTCCGCGAAATCGAGCAGGCAGGCGTTGAGGTCATCGGCGATATCGATGCCTACTGCCTTGGCGAGGTGCTGACAATGGCGGAAAAAAGCCTTGCCGCCGTTTCCCCCGATTCGGTGCTTGCCGTTTCCCAGCTTGATCTTCTGATGCTTGCGGTGGATGCCCTCGGCATTCCCAAAAGCCGTGAGGGCGAGGTGCTTGACTGCATCGGCGAGAAAAATCAGCACGGCATTGGCGTGATCCTTGCCGAGGAAGGACTGCCCGAAGAAAACACACACTTTCTGAAAGCGCTTCTCACCCATTACGGCAAGCCCTCTTATGTGCTTTCGCGCATTGCCCCCTATTGCAAGAGCGAAGGGGCACAAAGCATCCTTGCCGAATTTACAAAGATCCTCTCGCTTGTCAGAGAAGATCGCGTCGTCGTCGACTTTTCCACCCTCGGCGACCTGCGCTATTACAACGGCATTGTCTTCCGTGGCTATGTCAACGGCATTGCCGAAAATCTTTTGTCGGGCGGGGAATACAACCGCCTGATGCAAAAGATGAACAAAAAATCGCACGCGGTGGGCTTTGCGGTCTATCTTGACTTACTTGACGATTTCGGCAAAACACTTGCCCCCTACGATTGCGATGTGCTTATTTTATATAAGGAAGAAAGCTCCGATCTTCTTGCCGTGATGGAAAAAGCCGAAAGTCTCAGACGCGAGGGGCTGACGGTCAGCGTGGAAACACGCCCCAGCGAATCCAAACGCTACCGCACAGTCTATACGGTATAGCCCTTCCCATTTTAACCGCTCAAAAAGGAACTCTTTATGAAACGAATGCTGAATATCGCCCTTCCCAAAGGAAGACTGGGCGAACACGTATACGATATGTTTGAAAAGGCGGGCTTTGAGTGCCCCTCGATCAAAGAACCCTCCCGCAAGCTCATTTTTGAAAATGAGGCAAAAGGCGTGCGGTATTTCTGGGTCAAGCCCTCCGATGTTGCCATTTATGTGGAACGGGGCGCCGCCGATCTCGGCGTGTGCGGCAAGGATATCCTGCTGGAATACACGCCTGATGTCTATGAATTACTGGATCTCGGCATCGGCAAGTGCCGTATGGCAGTTGCCTGCCCGAAGGATTTTCGCGATACCCCCGACAAGACCCTGAAGGTCGCCACCAAATTCTCGCACATTGCCGCCGACTATTACAGACGGCAGGGTCGCGATATTGATATCATTCACCTGAACGGCTCGATTGAGATCGCACCCATTCTGAAGCTGTCCGATGTCATTGTGGACATCGTGGAGACAGGCACTACCTTAAAGGAAAACGACCTTGAGGTCAGAGAGACCGTCGTGCCGATCTCGGCAAGACTGATCGCCAACAAAGCGTATTACCGCTTTGTTAGTGAGACCATTGAAACCATTCTTGAAAGCTTCCGCGAGCTGATCGCCGAAAGAGAAACGAGGTAAAGCTATGATCACCATCTACCGCTACGGCGAGGTTGCCGCCGACGAGATCTTTGCGCGTGTGACCCCGAAATTCGATGTTGCCGCCATCGTTGCCGAAATTCTTGAAACCGTCAGAAAAGAGGGCGACAAAGCCCTGTATGACTATACCGAAAAATTCGATAAAACCAAGCTCTCTTCGTTGAAGGTCAGCGAAGAGGAAATGAAAGAAGCACTCGGCAAGGTATCCGAGGATTTTCTGAGGATCCTTCAAAAAAGCGCGGAAAATATCCGTGCCTTTCACGAAAAGCAGGTCAGAAATTCCTTCATTCTGAATAACACACCCGGTGTTGTCATCGGGCAGAAGATCATTCCGGTCGACCGCGCGGGACTGTATGTGCCGGGCGGCACGGCGGCATATCCCTCAACCGTTTTGATGGATGCCATTCCTGCCAAAATCGCGGGAGTCAAGGAGGTCGTGATGGTCACGCCCCCCGCAAAGGACGGTAAGGTAAATCCCGTCATCCTCGCCGCCGCGCACGTGGCAGGCATTGATACCATCATCAAGGTCGGAGGCGCGCAGGCGATTGCCGCTCTTGCTTACGGCACCGAGACCGTTCCCAAGGTGGATAAGATCGTAGGACCGGGCAACGCCTTTGTTGCCGAGGCAAAAAAGCAGGTCTACGGCACGGTTTCGATCGATATGATCGCAGGTCCCAGTGAAATTCTGATCGTTGCCGACGGCAAGACCGATCCCGATCACGCCGCCGCCGATCTTCTTTCGCAGGCAGAGCACGACCGCCTTGCTTCCGCCGTCCTTGTTACCGATTCCTATGAGCTTGCCCTGAAGGTATCGGAATCCCTTGAAAAACAGATCCCCACGCTTCTGCGTGCCGAGATCGCAAGAGAATCGATCGATCAGAACGGCAAGATCATCGTGGCAAACGATCTTTGGCAAGCCATCGAGATCGCCAACGAGATCGCTCCCGAGCATCTGGAGCTTCTTGTCGACAATCCCTTCGATTATCTTGATGCCATCCGTCACGCAGGCTCGATCTTTATGGGCCGCTACTGCCCCGAAGCCCTCGGCGACTATTATGCAGGCCCGAATCACACCCTGCCCACCAGCGGCACGGCGAAATTCTCCTCCCCCTTGTCGGTAGACGATTTCGTCAAGAAAACACAGTACACCTATTACACCAAGGACGCGCTGGAGCGCGTTTGCGAGGATGTTGCGTACTTCGCGACACAAGAGGGGCTGACCGCCCACGCCGCAAGCGCTATGATCCGCAAGCAGAAAGCGTGAGCTATGAGCCGCTATTTCAGCCAAAAATACAAAACCCTCGTTCCTTATGTGCCGGGCGAACAGCCGAAGTAACGGCGCTATCTCCAGCTTAACACCAACGAATCGCCCTTTCCGCCCTCGGCGGCGGCAATTGCGGCGGCAAGGGAAGCCGCCGAGCATCTCGAATTATACTCCGATCCCACCGCGTCAAGGCTTCACAAAGCCATTGCCGCAACTATTGGTTGCGCTGAAGACCAGGTTCTTGCCACCAACGGCTCGGATGAGATCCTGAATTTCGCCTTTATGGCATTTTGCGACGAGACACGACCCGCGGTTTTCTGCGATATCACCTACGGATTTTACAAGGTCTTCGCCGAGATCAACCGCGTACCGTATGAGACCGTTCCGCTGAAGGAAGACCTTTCGGTGGATGTCGAAGCATTCTGCAACCGCCGCGCCACGGTATTTCTTGCCAATCCCAACGCCCCCACGGGTGTGTATCTGCCGCTTGACGAGGTAGAAAGAATCGTCAAGAGCACCGACGGCGTCGTGGTGGTGGACGAGGCATATATCGATTTCGGCTCGCAAAGCGCCCTCTCTCTTCTGGAGCGCTACGATAACCTCCTCATCACACGCACCTTTTCGAAATCGCGCTCGATGGCAGGCGCGCGACTGGGCTTCGGCATTGCCTCTCCCGCGCTGATTGCCGACCTCAACGCAATGAAATACGCCACCAATCCCTATAATGTCAACGCAATGACCATGGCGGCAGGTATCGGCTGTCTTTCTGACGAGGCTTACACCCAAAGCAATTGCCGCGCCATTATCAAAAACCGCGAAAGCCTTTGTGCATCCCTTCGCGCACTTGACTTTATCATGACCGATTCACGGGCAAACTTCATTTTTGTCCGCCACCCTGCATTTGCGGGGGATGTGCTCTATCGGGCACTTCGGGACAAGGGAATTCTGGTGCGCCACTTCAATACCGAGCGCATTGCCGACTATCTGCGCATCACTGTCGGCTCAAAGAGCGAATGCACAGCACTCGTGCAAGCGCTTTCCGAAATCATCAAAACCGTTCAGAAAGGATCTTTTGTATGAGAAATGCCTTTATCCATAATCAGACCGCCGAAACCAATATCAAGATCAGCCTGACCCTCGACGGCAAGGGGATGAGTGAGATCGATTCGGGCTGTGGCTTTCTTGACCATATGCTCACCCTGTTTGCCAAGCACGGCAATTTCGACCTCAGCGTTTCCTGCAAGGGTGACACCTATGTGGATTACCACCATACCGTTGAAGATATCGGCATTGCCCTCGGGGATGCCTTCCAAAAAGCCCTCGGGGATAAGCGCGGCATCATCCGTTACGGCTCGATGATTTTGCCGATGGACGAAGCCCTGATCCTTTCGTCTGTCGATCTGTCGGGCAGAGCATACCTCGGCTACACCATCGATGTCCGTCCCTATACGGTGGGCGGCGTGGATGTCGAGCTTTTCAAGGAATTTTTCCTTGCCTTTACCCGTCGCGCGGCGTGTACCTTACACATCCGTCAGCTTGCGGGCGAAAACGTGCATCACGTGATCGAGGGCATTTTCAAATCGGTAGCCAGAAGCCTGAAGACGGCGGTTGCCATCGACGAGAAGAACCCCGACACCATTCCCTCCACGAAAGGAACGCTTTAAATGACAGTCATTATCGATTACGGCGTCGGCAATCTCTTTTCCCTGACAAGCTCCTTTCGGGCGCTGGGTGCGGATGTTGCCGTATCCTCTGATCCCGACACGATCCGCTCTGCCGACCGACTTGTCCTGCCGGGCGTTGGCGCGTTTTGCGATGCCGCCGACAAGCTTCGCCGTTCGGGGCTTGACCGCGTGGTCATTGAAGAAGCCCGGAAGGGAAAAAAGCTTCTCGGCATCT
>JAFTKF010000031.1 GCA_017453405.1 Clostridia bacterium | reverse complement strand
TCGGGCAGAACGCGGGAGACGGTATAGTCGAATTCACGCATGGTGGCATTGTCCGACTGCTTGAAGCGGCACGCCTCGGGCAGGGTGAGCGACGGGAAGGTGTAGTAAAGTGCTTCGAGCGCGATCTCTTGCTGATAGCGTAAAATGAATTCGATGAAGCAACCGAAATGATCCTGATGGGCGTGGCTGAAAAACCAGCCTGCAATGGGAAGCTTGCCCGAAGGACGGAGCGAGCGGAGAAGGGCGTATAAGCGTTCGCTTTCCCCATAGGTGAAATAGCCGCCGTCGATTAAAAAGAAGCGCCCGTCGGCAAGCTGATACACATAGGACATACCGCAGTCGATGCGGCGGTTGTCAAGATCGATCTGATATAGGGCAGGGGTCGTGATACGCGGACGGTCGGTATCGTTTTGCGGACGGTGGGTAAAGGCGGGCTTGGGGCAGGTGATCTTGCGGATCTCGCCGCGGGTGGGATAGTGGCAGAAATACAGATCGTATTCTTCACCCCAAATCATCGCAAAACGGTTCGTTTGCCGTGTCATATAAGAGATCCCATCTTTTGGGAACGCGCCGAGAAGCGCTTCCCACTTGCCCTCGCTGTCGGGAAAGACCTCGACGGTGGCGGGGGTGTTGAAAGGATAGGGAATATACGGATTTACCATCATATGCTCCTTACTCCTGAAGCCCCAGAAGTGCCGCGCCAATGACGGTGGCAAAGCTGGCATTCGGGGGGATCACGAAATTGACATCGAAAAGGGCGTTAAGGCTTGTGAAGATCTTTTGTGCCTGCGGCAGGATCGCCATATTACCGGTCAGAACGATATCGCGAACGCCGTAACCGCGCGCGGCAAAAACCGCTTGCATACCGATCGTTTCATAGATCATATTGATCAGTCCGAGTGCAATATCGCCTTTGGTGGCAAGCTCACTGACCTTGCCGAAGTTCGCGGCGGTCAGATCGGGAGACAGATCGGGGTGAATATCGGTTTGCGTGATCTGATTGACCGTCAGGTCGATATTGTGAAGATCGCCTTCCTTGGCACATTCAATGATATTGTCGATCTTGCTCATGCCCGTGAGAAGCTTCGATAAGCCGACAAGCGTACCGCCTCCCACACCCGTACCGCCGAGATACACACTGTCCTTGCCTTGCTCGGCATACACGATCGCGGTTCCGGTTCCCATCGATACGATGATGGCTTTGTTCAGCCCGGAAAGATAAAGACCGCCCTTGCCGACGCAGGGAAATTCCACCTTGTGAGTCAGGGGGATATCGTAGATCGTGTCGGACAAAAAGGTAGAGCCGACACCGGTGAGCATAATCTTTTCAATATCGGCAAGCGGCATTTTGTTTTCAGCGGTAAATTTGCCGAACGCGCCATAGGCAGAGGTGAGCTGATCGTTGGCGCGGACAAACAGAGGATCGATCAGCTTGCCCTGTCGGAAGCCGACGATTTTGGTGGTGGAACCGCCGACATCGATACCGATGACTGTTTTCATAGCAAAAAGACTCCTTTCGGACTGGTATTGTGTTTATGGTATCACAGATTAGGGATAATTGCAAGAAATTTTTGAAAAATTTCGCCAAAACACGCTTTTTTTCAAAAATCTGTTGACGAATGCGCAAATATAGTGTATAATGAAGCCAGAAAACCTGAAAGGGAGTGGATACCGATGGCACTTGATTTTGAACCCGAAGAATATTACACCCTAGTTGACGATGACGGTGTTGAGACCGAATTTGCGCTTCGTTTGAGAGCGGAATTTGAAGGTCACGAATATTTCGCACTCGTCCCCGCAGAGCCCAATCCCGATTTTGAAGAAGGCGATTTTATCATTCTTCGTCTGGAATCGGTCAGCGACAGCAATGAAGCAACCCTTGTCAATATCGAAGATGACGATGAATTTGACCGTGTTGCCGATTTCTTTGAGGATCTTTTGTACGGCGGCGAGATCAATTACGACGAATCGTCCGATACATCCGATACATAAGTTTTGATAACGGTGTGTATAGTTGACTGATTTTCGCATATACTGTTTTTGAACGGTGCTTTGGCCTGCTTTGTTCGTGATAGCTCAGTAAATAAACCTACGAACCGATATTGGAGCCCGGTACTTTTTGTATGGGATGCAGACCTCCTCCCGTCGCCCTGCTTTTGTCACGGTGACGGCGAGACGTTGGGAGCGCAAAGTGCAAAAGAGGGCACCGCCTTGCACATAGCAGGGTTATATTTCTCAGCTACACGGCACGGTGGGTAATTGACAAATCAAGAGCTGACAGTGTCGGCTCTTTTTTTGCGCCTGCCATTATATGGTGCTTTTTCTTGAAAAAACCGTCAAAAATTGCGAAACACCTATTGACTTTTGCCTATATCTTGTGTATAATAACTGTGTATAGAGCATAAGTGCTGTTCAGGCGGCGCTGATTGCATATCTATTCATCCGCAAGCAGTGAATGCAAGCACTGTTTCGGGGGCGCAGAACTGACCACTCACGCATCTGCGTCTTGATGAATCCAGAGTGGAGAAAGAGGATACTTATGAAAAACGCATACGTTGCTCCCGTAATCGAACTCATCGCTCTTGAAACCGAAGATGTTGTTATGATTTCCGGTCTCGTTGTAGAACCCAGCGGTGAGCTCCCCTCGACTTCTTGGAGCGAATTGGGCTAATCCCCCTAGTGAAAGTTTTTATTTCCTGAAAAAGCAGACAGCCGTCACGTTTGTGGCGGCTGTCTGCTTTGTTCGGGAAGAAATCGCATATAAATGAATAAAAAAACGAATAAAATGAAAAATATTTTTGTCTTTCTCTTGACAGCAAAACCGAAATTGGGTATAATATTTAATCGGGATAGCGACAAAGCGCTATACTCTATGAAAAGGCAATGAATTCGACGGTCAAATGTGGGTGCCGCCAGAGCAGCTCTTTGCCTTGATTATCTTTTCTTGCCTCACCCAAAACTTATGGAAAAAGGTTCGCATACGGCGCTGTGACTGTTTGCGGACATAGAAAGGATTTTCATATTATGAAAACAAAAGAACGCAGAGTTGGTACAGTTTCCAGAGGTATCCGCTGTCCGATCATCCGTCAGGGCGATGATCTTGCCAAGATCGTGGCTGACAGTGTTCTGGAGGCTGCTGAATATGAAGGCTTCGCACTTTCTGACCGCGATGTGATCGCAATGACCGAATCGATCGTGGCAAGAGCGCAGGGAAACTATGCCTCTGTTGATGCGATTGCCAAGGATGTCAAAGAAAAACTCGGCGGTGAAACGGTCGGCGTGATCTTTCCGATTCTTTCCCGCAACCGCTTTGCTATCTGCTTGCGCGGCATTGCCAAAGGCGCGAAAAAGGTCGTTCTGATGCTCAGCTACCCCTCTGATGAGGTGGGTAACGCTCTGCTTACCTATGATCAGATCGATGAGGCGGGTGTCAATCCCTACAGCGATGTGCTGACGCTTGCCCGCTACCGCGAGCTGTTCGGCGAGAACAAGCACGAATTTACGGGCGTGGATTACGTTGACTATTACGGCAATCTGGTTCGCGAAATGGGTGCTGAGGTGGAGATCATCTTTGCGAACAATCCCAAGGCGATCCTTCCGTATGCAGACTGCGTGCTGACCTGCGACATTCATACCCGTGCACGTACCAAGAGAATTCTCAAGGCGGCAGGTGCTAAGATCGTTTGCGGCCTCGATGATATTCTGACAGCCCCCGTAGACGGCAGTGGCTGTAACGAGCGTTACGGTCTTCTCGGCTCGAACAAATCGACTGAGGATTCCATCAAGCTTTTCCCCCGCGAATGTAAGGATCTCGTTCTCGATGTTCAGAAGAGAATTCTTGATGCCACCGGCAAGCACGTAGAGGTTATGGTCTATGGCGACGGTGCGTTCAAGGATCCTCAGGGTAAGATCTGGGAGCTTGCCGACCCCGTTGTTTCTCCCGCATTTACCGACGGACTGATCGGCACACCGAACGAGCTCAAGCTCAAATATCTTGCCGATAACGATTATAAGGATCTTTCCGGCGAGGCACTGAAAGAGGCTATTTCCAAGTCCATCCGTGAAAAGGAAAGCAATCTGGTAGGCAATATGGCATCACAAGGTACTACGCCCAGACAGCTCACCGACCTGATCGGCTCGCTTTGCGACCTCACTTCCGGTTCGGGTGACAAGGGTACGCCGGTTGTACTCGTTCAGGGTTACTTTGATAACTATACCACATAATTAAAATACCGAGGATGCGTCCTCGGTATTTTTTATTTGCATAAGAGGGAAAGAATATCTGCGGGGGAATCGATCAGCTGTGTCGCGCCGGCCGTCAGAAGCGCTTTACGGGAGCGAAAGCCCCACGTGACCGAAAGGCAATCGAGACCTGCGGCGCGTGCGGTCAGAATATCTTGTTCGGAATCTCCGATATAGATGCATTGCTTGGGTGTCAGGGAAAAATTATCGATCACGGCAAGAAGGGAATCGGGGCAGGGCTTGCGGCGGATTCCTTCACGCTCTCCGACCGCTAGTTCGACAAGATCGCCGAAATAGGTCCTGCACAGTGCTTTCACGGCGGCATCGAATTTATTGGATACCACACCGATGCGAATGCCTTTGGCTTTCAGCGCGGCGAGCAGGGAAAGGATACCTGCGTAGGGCGCGGTCCGGTCGGCGGCGTGTTTGGCGTAATGCTCCCGAAAGGCAGAAAGACAGTCTTCATACCGCGGATCGTTCGCTCCTTCGGGGATCGACCGCGCGATCAGCATTCCCACGCCGTCTCCCACCGCACGGCGGATCTCATCCTCACTTCGCTCAGGAAAGCCGTATAACGACAGCGTAGCATTGACCGATGCGTGAAGATCGGGCAGGGTGTTCAGCAAAGTACCGTCAAGGTCAAAGATCGCGGCTTGATAGGTCATAAGCACATATCCTTTCATCATACAATTTGCTAAGACAGTATAGCACAGAAAAAGCGGCAAATCAAGGGTGTGCCGACAAAAGCGAAGAAAAATTATGAAAAACTTTTCATTTACCTATTGACAAAACGATTCTTTTTTGATACAATAAATCTCGCGATTGCAAAGATCGCATACGACCAATGGAGAAGTCGCCTAGTTGGTCGAGGGCGCACGACTGGAAATCGTGTAACCCGTAACAGGGTTCGAGAGTTCGAATCTCTCCTTCTCCGCCAAACAAACACCGCAATTCCGATGCAAAGGGATTGCGGTTTTTGTTTTTTTGTGGTATGATAAGAAAAAGGCGGTGTTGTTGTGTTTATATTTTCAAAACGTAACCGTATGATCAAGAAAGCGGTTGCAAAGACGGTTTCCGCGTTTGCTGACAGAACGCCCCGAATCTATCAGCACTTCTTTTACGGTGCGTTTGATCTTGCTCCCGAATACCTTGTCATCTGGTATTTGTTTGAAACCGACGACGAATTAAATACGGCGCAGGAAATAGGGTTGTGCGCAGAAATTGACAAAACCACCATTCGAAATTTGATTTCTTACGGATACCCCGAAGAAGCCGTTGAAACAATCGATACATCTTCCAAGCCGTATACGGTAAGCTTGCACAGTAAAGCAACAGAAAACGAGATAACGTATATAAGAACGGCTTTACATAACCGAAGGGCACACGTTTCTTTTACCACAAAAGAAGATATAGACCGTCAAACGAACGGCGATTATCACCTTTATTTCGGATAAGTTGGCAGTAAGATGACTTGATGATGCGGAAGTATATTTACCGGGTTTACTCAGACGAAAGTAAAT
>JAFTKF010000030.1 GCA_017453405.1 Clostridia bacterium | reverse complement strand
TATAGGCAGGTCCGTAGCCCGCTTTGGCAAGGCGGAACATCAACTCGTGTCCGTATGTCGGTGTCGGGAATTTCACCATCGCATACAGCGCGGCGATTTCCTTGATGCCTGCATACTGCTTGGGATCGTTGAAATCCAAGGGCTTTTTTGCCTCGATCAGATAGCGAAGCTGTGCGGCGATCTCCCAGTTGCGATTGGGGGCATAGTCTTCCATTCCTTCCTGATAGGCGGCAAGGGCTGTCAATTTCGTGTTACGCAGGGGCATCGACAGATCTTCGCGTCTTGCCTCCTCACGGAAAAATTTGAAAAGTCCGCGATAGCCCTTGATCCCCTCACGCTTGTAAAATGCTTCAAGCGCGTTTCTGATGCCTTGACACGATTCCTTCTCTGTCAAAAGCTTGCCGTCCTCGGACACGAAAACAGGCGCTACGCTATCATAGCATCCGCGGTAAAGCTCCGCAATACAAAGCTGTTCATAAAGATCGCTGTCGTCAGGATTTTCCGCAATCGCTTTTTCGCAGTAAAGAACACTTTTGGCATAATCACGGTGTTGTTTCGACAATCGGTAGATCAGTGCAAGATTCAAGAGAGCGATCGACGCGGAAAACCCGCTGATTCCGCAGGACAACGCACGTTCCGCATACGAAAGTCCGCGCGCAAAATCCTGCTCTACGCCGCTTCCGTTGATATAAAGGCAGCTCAGATTGATCATCGAAGCGGCGTGATTCAGCGACGCCCCTTTTTCATACCACATCACGGCAGTCGAAAGATCGGCAGTCACGCCATCCCCGTTTTCATACAGTAAACCAAGCGAAAACGCGGCATCGCCATCCCCGTTTTCCGCGGCGATCCGATAGGCACTCAGGTTATCATTCACAGTTCAATTTCTCCCTTCACTATGTATAAAACTCCCCCATATCGACTATGGGGGAGAAAAACAATCGTTTTATGTATTCTTGATAATGATCTGCTCGATCACATCGGAAGCATGCTCGCAAAGGTCGCAGCAATTTTCAAGACTTTCGTGGATCGCTTTGGCGGCAATCAGGGTCTTGACATCGGTCTCGTCAGCGAAGAGCGAACGGATCGCTTCGACATACAGGGTGTCGGCTTCGCTTTCGATGGTGTTGGTTTCGATCAGATACGTGCGAAGCTGAGCGGGCTTCTTGAAGTTCTTCAGCTCGGTCGATGCCGTGTGAAGTGCCTTGATACAACGGTTGACGACTGCAGCTACTGCAGGAACCGATGCAGGAAGAGTCTTGATGTTGTACATATAGAGATCCATAACGACCTCGTCAATCGCGTCGGTAATATCGTCAACGATCTGAACCAGACGAAGAATGTCCTCCTGATCGATGGGAGTGATGAATTCAGCCGAAAGACGGGTGCGGATGTCATGATGAATTTCATCGGCGGCATTTTCGATCGCGTGCATTTTTTCCTTGTATTCGGTAATCAGATCAAAATTATAGTTGTTCAGAATCTCAACGAGAAGGTCGGATGCCTGTACGCAATAAACGAGCTGTTCCTCTGTCAGTTTAAAATAATCGTTCTTGTTCTTTTTTGCCATGGTTTGATACCAATCCTTTCAAAAATCAAAATAGAAAACCTATGTTTTGTTCAAATGGGTTACGCAAACAGTACCATAAAGAGCTTTGCCATACCGAAACCGAGAATGCCGCATCCGGGGAAGGTGCAGACCCATGTCAGAACAAGCTCCTTGACAACACCCCAGTTGACATTGCGCAGACGCTTAGCGGCGCCGACACCCATAATGGAGGTTGTCTTGGTGTGAGTAGTCGAAACCGGAATACCGGTCAGCGAGGAAAGCAAGAGACAAAGCGTTGCCGAAAGATCTGCGGCAAAGCCCTGATACGGCTTCAGCTTAACCATATCCATACCAACGCTCTTGATGATGCGGTAACCGCCGATCGAGGTACCAAGACCCATAACAACCGAGCAGAGGATCATCAGCCAGATCGGAACAACGAATTCGGTCGTTCCCAAGCCGCCATTGGTCAATGCGTGACCGAGCAGGAACACTGCCATAAACTTCTGACCGTCCTGCGCGCCGTGCATAAATGCCATTGCCGCACCGCCTGCCACCTGCGCGCCCGAGAAGAATTTTTCGCTCTTTCCGCGGTTGCGGTTACGGCAGAGCGCCGTCGTGGCTTTCGCGGTAACAAAACCGAGTCCGAAGCCGAGAATGGTGGAAAGAACAAGTCCGTAAAGCACCTTGAGCCATTCAGCACCGCTGATGCCGTCAAGACCGTTGTTGATGGCAATTGCAGCACCCGAAAGACCTGCAATCAAGGCGTGGCTTTCACTGGTCGGAATACCGAAGTACCAAGCCGCCGTTGCCCAGATCACGATCGCCGCCATTGCCGCGCAAAGACCAATCAATGCGTGCTGGGAATTGTCGCCAAAGTCTACCATATTAAAAATGGTTGCGGCAACCTTGTCGCTGATCGCAGTCATCACGAACACGCCGAAGAAGTTGAAGATCGCCGCCATAATGATGGCTTTTCTGACCTCGATCGCACGTGTTGAAACGCAGGTGGCAATCGCGTTCGGCGCATCAGTCCAACCGTTGACGAGAATAACGCCAAGGGTAAGCAGTGTCGAAACGAGAAGCATGGGACTTTGGATCAGTTGCTCAAGAAAGGGGATTAACTCCATTGTTTCACCTCAATTTGTTTTTCGGGATCGCTCATCGAACAAACCCGTCCATATTGCTATTATTTTATCATACATTTCTTCAATTGGCAAGACTAACATTTCATAGAATTGTAAAGTTTTTGTCAACTTTTCAATTTTTTTGCATAAGTTTTCATAAAAATTCATTCGCGCCGCAAAAAATCCGTCCTAAGGGACGGATTTTTTGTCAAGCTATGTAAGTTATGCAGCAAGGAAGCTGATCTTATTGCTCGTAATTTCGGTAACAAGGTCAACGATCCAGAAAAGAAGACCAATACCAACAAAATTAAGAATACCTGCAACAAGAGTTACAATATTCTTGGTTTCTACGAAACGAACGATGCGATAAACACCGCCAATCACAGCACCGAAAATAAGCTGAAGAATGATCTTTACCAGCTTGGGAAGATTTTCGTAAGCAGCAGTCATGATAAAACTCCTTTCATCAAGTATTGTCTATATTATATGCGATAAAAACCGAAAAATCAATAGTTTCGACAAAATATTTTCGAAAAACGCCAAAAAAGACACAATATCTTGGTAAACTCTTCATAAAATACGCAAGCGGTAGAGATCGTAAAACAGGATCGCAAGTTTCTCTCCCGACACCGTCAGGAACAAAACCTTATGCACCGTATCAACGGTAAGCACTTCGCCCGAACACGTGCGGTAATATCCCCCATCATAGTAACACGCCTCGATGCGCATTCCCTTTTGCAGGCGCAAAAGCCGCTCTGACAGCTTTTCCGCTTCTTCCTCAGAAAGCTGACGCCGATCGGTGCGAAGCGCTGTCTTTTCGCGTTTGCGTAGCTCCTCCTGCAAGCCCTTCAAGGCATCAAAAGGCAAAAACTGACGGGCTCTGTCTTCTCTATTCACCGTTATGCCCTCCAATCAAGCGGTTTCTTTCTCTCGCAGTTGCGCCGTCGGCAAAGTCACTGAGGCGCAAAATGGTATTTTTTCCGTATTTTTCGGTAATATCCAGTACGGTATGCTCCAGCTTTTTCTCGCGCTCGATCGCCTCAACATCGGTAAACAGGTCATACCCCTCCCATCCTTCGTGGCACAGATCGCCGAAAGACAGCGAAAGACGGCGGATCGGCGTGTTTTTATCGCAGTGTTTGTCAAACAGCATCAGAACATACGGCAAAATCGCCGAGTAGACCTGTGTCGTCACCGTCATCCGCATCGCACCCCCTGCCGGAGGCAAACGGTCACGGGAATAGCCGATTCCCACCGACACACGGGAGGTAATGCTGTGCCGCCGCATCAATTCCTGACACAATGCCCGTGTCATTTCGGCAATGACGAGCCTTGCCTTTTTATAGGGATAATCTTGGAATAAGATCTGCGAGGAGGACAGCGAATGCGTTTTGGCGCGGTAATTCTTGATATCCTCCATCCGACAGCTTTCCCTGCCCCACGCGTGATCGATCAGAAGCTCCGCGTTGACACCGAACGCGCGATACAAAAGCTCCTCCCGCGCATGGGCAATGCCTGCCATATCAAAAATCGCGTGCTTTTGCAGGCGTTTCACCGTTCCGTGAGAGATCTGCCAGAAATCAGTCAGGGGCGTGTGATGCCATAAGGTCTCGCGGTAGCGTTCTTCATCCAGAAAACCCACGTGATCCTTTGATTTTTTGGCAGTGATATCCAAGGCGATCTTGGCAAGATAGAGATTCGTCCCCACCCCTGCAGAGGCTGGGATCTTCATTTCCCCGGCAATGAGCGACAGCAAAAATCTGACGAAAACGAGCGGCTCGGTATGATAGCATCTGAGGTAATCGGTCGCGTCAATAAAGGCTTCATCGATGGAATACACGTGAATATCCCGTGGTGAAATGTAGCGGAGGTATAACGCATAAATATCAGCGGCATATTGAATATACAGCTTCATACGCGGCTTTGCCACAAGATAGGGGATACGTTTGGGGATCTCAAACAGCCGACAGCGATTTTTTACGCCGAGGGATTTGAGATAGGGTGAGATCGCAAGACAGATCGCCCCGTCACCGCGATCGGGATCGGCAACCACCAGCGGTGTCGTAAAGGGGTTAAGCCCACGCTCAGCACACTCTACCGATGCAAAAAAGCACTTCATATCAATGCAGTAATAATAGCGCGTCTTTTCCATACGATCCCCCTTTTCAAATCAGAACATTTGTTCGTGTTTATGATACCACAAAGCCTCCGCTTTGTCAAGTGGAAATAAACGGATTTTTTACAGCAAGAAATACGGTAATCCCCAACGGTATCACGCAAAAAAGCTGTTATCAAACGCTTTCTGAAAGAGGAGCGCTTGATAACAGCTTTTCATAATTTCATTTTATAATATCCTTGTCGTTTCGGTTACTTTGCCGTCGAAACATAATCATCGGGCAAAATATCTTCAAACAACTCAGGCTTTTGATTATATAGGCTATCTCTCTGAAGTTCACTGTAGACCGTACAGTATTCTCCAATGACAACAAATGAGCCTTTTTCGTGTCCCTTTTCACAAGGATCTGCCTTCATCGCATACTGTGCGTATTGACCAACACTGCCATCACGGCTGATATAATACGCATACGCATCTTCGGCAGTTTCCCGATAGATTCGCACCGGCGCTTGGATTGCATTGCCTTCATTGACAGAAAAGCCCTTTGATTTTTCCATTGCGCGGTTTTGATAGGTCACAAAAATCATACCGTACAAATACGCCGCATCGATTTTCTGATCGGATTTTACATAACTGTCTTTCCCGTTTTCATCCGTCAGCGTGCGGTAAAGATACCCATCGGAAAAGATATCGTAGGTTGGATGGTCTTCGTTTTTCATCAGAACAATATCACCAACGCTATGAACACCCTCTTCTATTGTGGGCAATGCTTCGCAGGGCGACATCGTCAAATGCCGAAACAACACATCAAGATACGCTTCGTGATAGTCGTGACGAATATAGTCACTGCCAAAAGTTCCATTTTCCGAACCTATATGACTGTGAACGTAATATGTTTCACCGCCTGCCTGATGAAATGCCGTAGTGATGCCTTCAACGAGATACAGATCTCCCGACGCCATCTCACCGTAGCCCGTATTAAACGTAAACGCGATCAATACCTCTCCGCGATCCGGATTGGGAACATATGTCGACATTTTTTCATAATCCAACTTCAGCGAATGCTCCTCGAACACGTGACGGTATAAAGCATCCTCGTCAAACTGACGCATTTCAAGCTTTTCTGTCACAACGGGAAGCGTTATTTGTACATCAGCTGTCGTAGCGGATTCGGTTGTCGTAGTCTCGGTTGTCACTTCAGGTGCTGCACAGGAAACCATAAGAATGAAAACAGTTACTATACTGATAAGTACTATAATCTTTTTCATAATTCTACCTCATATTCATCCACATTTTGAATGACTGCCGTATTAAAACCAGCCCGAAGCGCCGCCTTCATCAAAAATTAATACATCCTTGAGGAACGCAACCGCCTTTTCAAGACCTTCACGGGCGGTCATCAGGCTATCCTCGTGCTCGATCGAGAGCACGCCGTCGTAGCCGACCGTCTTCAGCATCGAAACCATACGGTTCCATTCTTCCTTGCCGTGACCGTAACCAACCGTGCGGAAGACCCACGAACGGTTTTCCACATCTCCGTAGCTCTTGGTATCCAGAACGCCGTTGATGGCGGTATTGCGCTGATTGATGCAGGTATCCTTCGCGTGGAAGTGGTAGATCGCACCCTTCAGTGCACGGATCGCCTCAGCGGGATCAATGCCCTGCCAGAAC
>JAFTKF010000029.1 GCA_017453405.1 Clostridia bacterium | reverse complement strand
TTCTCAAAAAAAGAAAGCAAACGCCAAAAGCATAATTGGAGGCTGCGCAAACCCAGCCCCAATTCCCCAAGACCGGTAGGCTTTCGTAAGCGAAAGCTACGGTAATGCGTATGCCACTGCATTTGATTCGCGACGATATTACGAAACTGTCCTGCGATGCGATCGTCAACCCCACGAATACCGAGCTGATTCCGGATGGGGGTCTTGATGCCGCGATCCACGCGGCGGCGGGAGAGGCGCTTTTCACCGCCTGCCGTGCGCTTGCGCCCTTGACGGTGGGTGAAGCAAAGCTGACCGATGCGTTTTCACTCCCCTGCCGCTACATTATTCACACCGCAGGCCCGATGTGGGAAGGCGGAGGCAAGGGCGAGGAAGCCAAGCTTCGCAATTGCTACCGCAATGCGCTCCTTCTTGCCGCGAAAAAGGGCTGTGAAAGTGTGGCAATGCCCCTGATTGCCTCGGGCACGCTTGGCTTT
The DNA here is from genome assembly GCA_017453405.1 of Clostridia bacterium. Classification (GTDB taxonomy): domain Bacteria; phylum Bacillota; class Clostridia; order Oscillospirales; family CAG-272; genus RGIG1993. The sequence goes on along the minus strand of JAFTKF010000029.1, from coordinate 5,458 downwards.
CCCAAGAAAGAAGTTCTGAAAATCGCCACCGATGCCATCACATCCTTCTTACAAGACAGTGATATGACGGTCTATCTTCTGGTATACAACAAGGAAGAATACGAGCTTTCGCGCGCGCTGTATGAGGATGTTGTCAGCTATATTGACGATACCTATGTGGACGAAGAGGAATCGATGAGCTATGGACGCCGTATGGCAAATGTGCGTCCGCAGGTGATGCTTGATGTCTCTGCCAAAGCACTGCAGAGACGCCCTCAGCGCCGCAAGCTTTTTGCGAGGGAGGATTTGAATGTCTGTGTCGCAGAGGAGAATGCCGATGAGGAATCGCTGGAGGAATGGCTGAAGAAGATGGACAAAGGCTTTGCCGAGACCTTGTTTATGTACATCGACAGCCGTGGCATCACCGATGTGGAATGCTATAAGCGTGCCAATGTCGACAAAAAGACCTTTTCGAAGATCAAATGCAATCCCGATTACCGCCCGAGCAAGGTCACGGCGGTATCCTTTGCGATCGGACTGCACCTGACGGTGGAGGAAGCCAATCATTTATTATCAACGGCAGGACTGACGCTGTCGCACAGCTATCGCTTTGATGTCATTATTGAATATTTCCTGAAAACCGGCAATTATAAAACCGTGCACGATGTGAACGAGGTTTTGTATCAGTTTGACGAGGTCACGCTTGGCGTGGCGTGCTGAGTACAGGAAAGTCAAAACGCCAAAAGTCGCCCGTGAAGAGACCCGCTACTGCTTTTTTTGTGCTATAATACAGTCACAATCAAAGAAAAGAGGGTTTACAGATGAAAAACAACACAACGGAAATCGTATGCATTCTGGACAGAAGCGGCTCGATGGCGGGCTATGAGAAGGACACGGTGGGGGGCTTTAATGCGACACTTGCCGAACAGCAGGCGGCAGAGGGTCGTGCGTATCTTTCCACCATTCTGTTCAACAACAGCAGTGAAGTGATCCACGACCGTGTGGATATCCAAGAGGTCAAGCCGATGACACTTGCCGACTACTGCGTGGGCGGTTGTACCGCGCTGCTTGATGCGATCGGGGGCGCAATCTGCCACATTTCGAAGGTGCATCGCTATATCCGCCCCGAGGATGTGCCCGCGCACACGGTATTTGTGATCACGACAGACGGTATGGAAAATGCCAGCCATTGCTACGATGCCAAGACCGTCAAGCAGATGATCAAGGAAAAGGAAGCGGCGGGCTGGGAGTTTATTTTCCTTGCCGCGAATATTGATGCTGTCGGAACTGCCGAAAACCTTGGCATCCGTGCCGATCGCGCCGCCAATTTCGTGCAGGACGGTGATGGCTTTGATGCCTGCTATTCGGTGATGAACTGCGCGATCTCTGCCGTCCGTGCCAACAAGAGTCTTGATGACAGAGCTTGGCGCAAGCGGCTTGACAAAAAGGAAGAAGACGAAACCTGATCAAAAGAAAGTGAGGAATCCGAATGCTTGGTGCTATTTTTGGCGATATCGTAGGCTCTTCGTATGAATTTAACAATGTGAAAACCACCGACTTCCCGCTTTTCACGGTCGACAGCTTTGCGACCGACGATTCGGTGATGACGCTTGCGCTTGCGGAGGCGCTGATGAAAAGCGACATCCGTGCGGACATCGACAATTTCAAGCGTATTTTCGTTGCGTGTATGCACGATTACGGCGATCGCTATCCCACGGCGGGCTACGGCGGCAATTTCGCCGCGTGGCTGACTTATCACGATACCGAGCCTTACGGAAGCTACGGGAACGGCTCGGCAATGCGCGTTTCCCCGGTTGCGTGGTATGCCGAATCGCTTGAGGAAGCGATCCGCTTTGCCGCGGCTTCTTCCGAGGTGACACACGATCATCCCGAGGGCATCAAGGGCGCTGTTTGCACATCGGGCGCTGTCTATCTTGCGCGAACGGGCGCGAATAAGGAAACGATCCGCCGCTTTGTCGAAGGCTATTACGACATTGCCTTCACGCTTGACGAGATCCGCCCGTCGTATACCTTCAAGGAGATCTGTCAGGATACCGTGCCGCAAGCGATGGTGGCATTTCTGGAATCGGAATCCTTTGAGGACTGCATCCGCCTTGCGATTTCGATCGGAGGCGACAGCGATAACATTGCCGCTATGGCAGGCGCTGTGGCAGAAGCGTATTACGGTATGAGCGAAGAGGAGACCGAAGCCATTCGCCGCTATCTTGACGAAGATCAGCTTCACGTGCTCGACTGCTTCAGAGAAAGCTTTATCGACTGAATCAAAAACCGTTGTCTTGAAAAAGGCAACGGTTTTTTTGCATTTTAACATTTCTTAAACATTTCTCAAACAAAACAACAAAATGCGGGGTGCATAATAGGGTCATCAAGAGAAGAAAAGAAAGTGAGAGACAGAATGACAGAAGAAAATGCATTCCGCTATCAGTATTCGGCGGAGAAAAACAAAGAAATAGAGGCAATCAGAAAGAAATATCTGCCGCAGAGTGAAACCAAGCTTGAAAAGCTGAAGCGGCTGGATCGCTGTGTGGAATCGGCAGGAATGCTTTCGGGGCTTTGTATCGGTGTGATCGGCTGTTTGATCTTTGGCATCGGGATGTGCTTTGGTCTTGATGTGTTTGCGGGCGCGGATGTTTTCACGCTCCTGTTTGGCGGTCTGGGAACTGCCGTGATGCTGGTCAATTATCCCTTGTACAGACGAACCGCACGCCGCGCAAGAGAAAAATACACCCCCGAAATTTTGCTTTTGAGTGAAGAGCTGATCGACGATTCCGCGCAAGGCAATGCATAAAAGCGAGATCATCGAGCGAGAATTTGTCCGCTTGGTGCGCGGAATTATTCGCAGTGAAGCGTTTCAGCAAATGAAGTGCTACCGCCACCATCTCAGGGGCAGCGTGTACGACCATTCCGTCAAGGTGGCGTACCTCTGTTACCGACACTACAAGCGTTGCCGAATGACGGGCGATCTTATGACACTGCTTCGCGGAGCACTGCTTCACGATTATTATTTATACGATCTTCACAGCGAAAGGCGAAAACACCGATTTCACTGGTTTTTTCATCCTCGGTATGCGCTTGACAACGCCAGACGGGATTACCCTTCGTTAAATGATACCGAGCGGGATATGATCAGCCGTCATATGTTTCCGCTGACACTCCGACCGCCTGCCACAAAAGAAGGTTGGCTGGTCTCGTTTTACGATAAGGTTGCCGCTGTGAGTGATTGCTTCAAGATCCCGCGGCGTCAGCGCCACCGAATGACAAAACATAAAAAAATATAATATTTATTTAAGGAGAACAAACTGATGAAACTGATCGAATTTTTCAAGAACGCATTCAAGGATATGAAGAAGAGTGCAAAGGCACAGCACGAGGTTGACCGTGCCAATTTCGCCGCCACCAAGGCAGAGTCGAAGGCACAGCTTGAAGAAGCCAAGGCACTGGGCGATCCCGCAAGACGCGATGCCGCTATGCAGGCAAAAAGAGACAAAGAGATCGAGGAAGCCAACAAGAGAAAAGCTGCCGCCGATGCTCGCATTCAGGCAGCGAAGAAGAACTGATTCAGTCGAAAGCGAGGTATCCCCTCGCTTTCCATTATTTCAAAACAAAGGAGTTATGCAATGAATGCGATTGAAATCAAAGGACTATCCAAAAGCTTTCGCGGACTGTATGCGCTCGATGACTTGCATATGACCGTGCCGCAAGGCGCGATCTATGGGTTTATCGGCGAAAACGGCTCGGGAAAATCCACTACCGAAAAGCTGATCTGCGGTCATCTTGTGCCCGACTGCGGCGAAATTACGCTGTTCGGCAGAGACTATACCGATCCCGGCGTGCGGTCAAGAGTGGGCGCACTGATCGAAAATGCGGGTTGTTTTCCCAATTCCAGCATTTATCAGAATCTTCGGATGCAGACCATCAATCTCGGCATTTCGGATTACGACGCGGAGATCCGGCGTGTGCTCAGGATCGTGCGTATGGAGGAGCACGCATCGCTGAAATTCAAAAAATGCTCGCTCGGTATGAAACAGCGTATCGGCATTGCGATGGCACTTCTCGGCAGTCCTGCCCTTTTGATCCTTGACGAGCCGATCAACGGTCTTGATACCGACGGTATGCGTATGATGCGGGAAATTCTCGTCGATATCACGCAAACCTACGGCTGTACGGTGCTGATCTCCTCGCACATTCTCGGTGAGCTTGAAAAGATCGCGACTCACTACGGAATCATCCGTCAGGGAAAGATGATTATGGAACTTTCTGCCGAAGAAATGGACAGTCGTGCGCAGGTATTTACTACGCTGAAAACAAAGGACATCGATGGAGCTTGTAAGGTTCTTTCCGAAAAATATGCCGATGTGCGCTTGGAGAACGGAACGATTCGTATTATTGATGAGGACGATACCGCAGCGATTGTTGATTATTTGATGAAACAAGGTTACGTTGTCAGCGAGATTCAAAAAAACAAGGTCGGTCTTGAAGAATACTACATTGAACTGATGTCAAAAAAGGAGGCAGAATAACATGACAAACGCAAGAGAAATCCGGTTTGAATCGCCTACCTTTTCTCGTCGCATCAAAGGAATGCTGGGTGTGGACTTTTACCGTCTGTTCCATACGCCTCTTTTTTACATCTTTCTTGCCATTGCCGCCATCATCCCCGCGATGGTATCGGCTATGACCGTGATGCCCACTCCCGACGGCGGCGACAGTGCGCTGTATTCGGGTGTATGGCAGATCATTGCCGCATCGAAATCGCTTTATGTGATCGAAAGCATTGCGGATTATGCCAATATGAATATGGTATTCATTTTCGGGGGCATTATGGTGTCGATCTTTATCGGACACGACTACAAATCGGGCTATGTGAAGCAGCTCTTTACGACGCACGCAAAGAAACAAGACTATATGATTGCAAAGACCTTAGCCTGTGCGTTTGCTATGGCTTGTATGTGTATCACCTATCTCATCGGCGGTACAGTAGGCGGTCTGCTTGCCGGTTATGAAACCGATGTCAATGTCGGCTCTCTGATCATTGCCATTCTCGGCAAGATCATTATGAGTCTTGGTTGGGCAAGTCTTTACACCTTTCTCAACGTGATCTTCAGAAAATATTTCGGCATCTCCATTACCCTATCCTTCTTCTTCGGTACGGGTATTCTTATTATCGGTGCTGCCGCTGTGGTTGAAAGCTTGTCGCTACCGGCATCCTTCCTCAATATGTTCCTTTACGGGGCATCGGTCAATGCCAACCTTTCAAGCAATATCGGTGCATTGATGATCTGCATCGTCGTTTCTGTGGCTTGGGCGGTATTCTATAATGCCCTCGGAACCAAGATCCTCTCAAAGAGCGATGTCTATTAAGGGGGAAAAGAAAATGAATGCAATAGAAATTAAAAATCTTTCCAAGAATTTTGGCGCAAAACAGGCGGTCAGCGGTCTGACTATGACCGTGCCGATG
>JAFTKF010000028.1 GCA_017453405.1 Clostridia bacterium | reverse complement strand
TATTTCATTTTAAGACCGATCGATATGGACGGACTTGAGGATGATGAAGCGTTTGTTTTTCAGCTGATGGAATACGATGACGAGGAAACGATCGATCTCGTTGAAGATGATGAGATCATTGACCGCGTGTTTGAAATTTATAACAGCCTTCTGGATGATGAATCGTAAAAGATGCAATCGGCTTGCCCGATTGCATTTTTTATTGGGAAAATCGGCTGACAAAGAGGAAAAACAATGGTAAAATAAAGCAACAAAACAAAAGGAGCTTTCTATGAAAAAAACGGTTTTATTATGGGTAATGGCTTGTATTACCGTGTTGACACTGGCGCTTCTTGCTTCCTGTGGCGGCGGAGATGTCACAACGGTCGGTGGAACGACAGCAAAGCCCGCGGAAACGACGGCTGAGGTCACGACAACCGAAGCGGTAACGGTTCAGACCGCACCGATTGCGGTGGCAGGCGTCAGCGATTATGTGATCGTCTATGATGGCAATAATGAAACAGTGAAAAATGAGGTCACAAGCTATGTGACGAAGATGAAATCGAAGTTCGGCATCAAGCTGACGGCGAAGCGCATTTCGGATGTGACGGAGCCGTATGCGCACGAAATTATCGTGGGCGATCTCGGTGCTCAGCGTGCTGTGGTAAACGAAGTCAAGGCATCCTGCCGTGCAAGCGGCGACTTTGCCGTCGCGGTCAAGGGTGACGATGTGGTGCTGTATGCGACCGACGACACGAACTACAGCTATCTTTTTGCCGCATTGGTAGGGGAAACACAGCTTATGCCCGATAGCGACAAGAACCTGACCTATTCGTCGGATCGGGATTTCTATTATCACAAATCGGAGCTTAAGGATATGAACTACGCAGAATACAAGGGCAAGACAGCCAAGCTGACGCAGGCGTTTGTTGTGGATCAGTTCGATCATTATGAAACGACGACGGCGACCGGCGCCAAGCTGGTATACCGTCTGTACGTGCCCTCGAATTATGACCCCGAAAAGGAATATCCGCTTCTCGTTGTGCTTCACGGCGCGGGCGAACGCGGTACGGATAACGAAAGACATATGATCTATATGCTGCGCGCGATGTTCAATCAGACCGACTCGCCCGTGTATGATGCGATCATTCTCTGTCCGCAGTGCCCCGAAAATCAGCAGTGGGTCGACACGCCCTGGTCGAACGGCAACTACCGCACGGCAGATGTGCCGGAGTCGGACGAGCTTGCAACCGTGATGCGGATCGTTTCGGAGCTTCGTGAAACCTATACGGTAGACAGCAGCCGCATTTACGCGATGGGTATTTCGATGGGCGGCTTCGGTACGTGGGATCTTCTTGCCCGTCACGGCGATGTATTTGCCGCAGGCATTCCGATCTGCGGCGGTGGCGACCAGACTAAGGCAAAAGAACTTGCCAAGATTCCGATCTACACCTTCCACGGCTCGGCAGACGGCGTTGTTCCGCCCTCGGGTACGAAGATGATGGCAATGATGATCCAGAAGAGTAATCCCACCAATTTCCATTATGAAGAATTTGAAGGCGCGGGTCACGATATCTGGGAAACGGTTGCTGCAAGAGAAGATGTTATCCGTTGGCTCTTCGAGCAGTCCAAAGCAAACTGACAAAATAATTTTGTAATTTATGCAAAGCTTCCCATCTTTTCCTTTGTCGGAAAAGATGGGAAGTACCTTATTTTTGAAGGGAAAAACAGAGACTTTGTGCTGAAAAACACAGAAACTTCCGACATTTTGCAAGTTTCAAATTTTTTTTGATTTTTTTTGAAAAAGGTATTGACAAATCGGTTTTTGTTTGCTATAATGTTCAAGCACGTGAGCGACACGTGAGCGAAGTGCAAAAGAAATATGGCGGAATAGCTCAGTTGGCTAGAGCACCCGGTTCATACCCGGTAGGTCGTAGGTTCAAGTCCCACTTCCGCTACCATAACGGCCCGTTGGTCAAGCGGTTAAGACACCGCCCTTTCACGGCGGTAACATGGGTTCGATTCCCGTACGGGTCACCAAACGTAACAAATCCGAACTATTTCGTCAATCGAAATTGGTTCGGATTTGTTTTTTATTATAATTATTCGAATTGATACTGAACAACACCGCCGAGAGTGACCGTGTGGCCACTCTCGGCGGTATGTTGTAAAGTGGATATGTTTCCTCATTAGGTGACCCCATAAATATTTGTATCTCCTTATTCAAATTTTTGCCGTAATATGGTATAATGTATACGAGCTAAACGCGACTATTTGCTTTCGAACGAAGAGTATAAATGCGTTTGTAATTGGGTTAACGGTTTGCTATATTTTATTTTTGAATATTTACTGCTATAATGTGATCAGAAAGAGTAGCTACGATCTTTCAATCAAACCATGAAAGAAGGAATGAATATGTTGAATTTTGGTCAGAAAATTAAAAAACTGCGCACGGATGCAGGTCTGTCGCAAGCTATGCTTGCTGAACACATTGGTGTTTCGGTTCAGTCTATATCCAACTGGGAATGTAACAACACAATGCCGGATATATCTCAAATTGTTCCGCTTGCAAGCATCCTTTGCGTTTCAACCGATTATTTACTTGGAGTCGGGTTTGACGAAAAAGCCGATCATGAAACCCTCGTCCGCAACGTGAATACCGTTTGGGCAAATTATTCTGTCAACACAAAAGAAAACAATGCAGATTTGTTGGTTGCCAATCTGTATAAGGAGTATTTGCGCAAGTATCCTACCGATTATGAGGTGAAATATAAATGCGCATTAGCTTTATATGATTATCTGTTGGTAGGTAAGGTGAGAGGAAAATTTCATATTGAAGCGAATACCTATGAATCCATCTATACACAGTGCAAATCGATGCTGTCCTCGATTTGTAACAACACCTTGGTAATTGAGCTTCAGATAAATGCCAATCAGTTGATGATCGGGCTGATGCTCTTGAACGATAACTTTGATGAAGCTATGCATCACGTTGAAATGCTTCCTGAAGTATGCGGAATTAAATGCGCGGCACAAAGCAAAGTGTTGTATGCTCAAAATCAAGTGATAGGGCAAATCAAGTGAAATTGCTTGCGGATAAAGAAAAATGCTTGGATTACCTGATGGCATTGTATGAGAGCGTAAATTCCGGTGCATATGAAAAAGACAAATCCATCTCAGTGTTGGAGCACGCCGAAAGCGTTTCCAAAGCAGCAGTATCTTTGTATTTGGATGCTACAACGCTTGCTGTAAATTCTTATGAAAAGATGCCCTACTGCTATCTGATCACGGCATACACTATGATGTGCAAAATGCATTTGTTGAATAGCGATTACGATGCTGCATATACAGCACTTGACAAAGCCGCAAAAACTGCGTGTGAAATGTTTGCATGGGTAAAAGTAACGACAAAAGATAGAGAAATTTTGGCAGATTACAAATTCTTTGCCGAGAGAACACCTCGTTGGGCATATAGCTTTAGCGGCTTGTTTTCAAGTAAAGATAATGATTTCACAAAGTCGGAACGATATAAAAATGCAGTTAAAGAAATCGAGAAAGTTCTTTGTGATGCTTAATATTTGCACGTTAAATTAACAAGTCTATAACAAACACCGCCGAGAGCGACCAATTACGGTTACTCTCGGCGGTTTGTTTTATGAATCGAGCCAAAAATGAGCGCCAATGGCGGGGCTTACTTGATCATAAGAGAGCAAATACCCACTTTTCAGTGCTTCTGCCATAACATATCCGCGGCAAAAATAACAATTCGAAACAGCCATTCTGCATTGATAAACATCATTCAAAAAGACAGGGGGAAGATCAGCACAGACAATGCCGTAAACCTCGTCATACAAGTTTTTCAGCAAAGTTTTTGCTCGTTCAGCCAATACAGATAATTCAGACTTTACGCTTTCGTCCATGCTCCGAATCGCATTTCTAACTTCATCAATTCTGATTGTGACTACATCCGGGATATATGTGCTTCCGTTCACCTTCAAGTATCCGTATTCGAGCAGTTTTTCAGTGATTTCATCATTTTCCTCCACAGCTTTACCCTTTACCAAGTCATACAGAATCTTCGATTCCGCCTCGGTTAGATAGGGCGGTGTTCGATCAGAAATTCCGTCGAACTCATATTTGAACTGTTGGAAGCCATAATAGCCACCGTGATTGCCGACAAAATTCGGCTCAGATGCAGACTGCTTCTGATAACCGATCATATCCCAATATCCGTTATCGGGACGCTTGGTAAAGTCACGAATTTTCGGTGCCTTATACATGAAATAATCAAATGCCAACATCAAAATCGACCACTTGGCGCTTTCATAATCCTGATATTGACCGTAGAATTGCTCTCCTTGTTTCACAAATGAATCATTTAGGCGCTCCACAAAAGAGACCAAGGCTTTTGTAATCGAGGGCGCAGCGGTTAACCAAGCGAAATGCACTTGCTCTTGAGCAGAACGGCTTACGATAGGAAAAGCAGTTTGATACTTATTTGCGTCTTTGATCAAAAATGTTTCCCTCGTCAGCCACTCCAGCTCATCCTCCATATAAGGAAGGGCAACTCCCAGCTCCAAAGAAAGTTCTTCGGCGGTGGATGGATTTCCGTAGGCTTCCAATAGAATATTCTGATACATTTTGTGCTCCATCACACTATAGGGTTGGTTCTTATCACCGGGGCGCGAACAGTTGTTGCTATAGTTCACTTCTTCTGGTTTATAACTTCTCACACCAAATTCTCTTGCCATATTCATACCTTCTTTCAAAAATTGTCTTGCACGGAGAAGACGAGACTTCACCGTGTTTGTGGGAAGCGAGAGCGATTCTGCAATCTCACGAACGTTTTTGTTTTCGATGTAATAGGCAACGACGATGTTACGATAATCGCTTTTGAT
>JAFTKF010000027.1 GCA_017453405.1 Clostridia bacterium | reverse complement strand
GAAGTTTAAGAAAATAGTCGGCTGTTTCGATACTGCAAACCGGGAGACTTTCCTGTAAATGCTGTAAAAGCTTGGTTTCGAAATAATGATTCCAATCTTCCCCGGTCAGATAATAGTTTCTGAAGAAGTCAGTAAGCTCTTCGGTTGATGCGTTTTGCAGGGATGCGAATTTATAGAAAATGGAATCGGTTACGAAATCGGCATACACGGCTTTGGCTTTCAATGTGTCGTCGAAATCGGCGGTTTCTTCGGGAAAATCCGCTAAAAGATCAATGTAAAGTGCCAGCGTTGAGTCGTGATACTTCCCTTTTCGTGCGTGATTTTTGACAAGCTCAAGTGCCAGTGAGTTGTCTTTTTCTATTAAAAGCCTTGCGATGGAATAAACGAAAGTGTCCGAAAGATGAAGTTCTGTGTCATCTGGGGTGTCTTTGTCATTGGAGCTATTGAGAATACCCTGGATCACAACATAACGGAGAAAATCGTACGGCAGATGCGTTGCACGCTTGACCACCTCGGTTGCAAGATCGGTCTTTTGTGAACCAAGCAAACGCTCGAACAAATACAGTGTTTGGTCATTCAGAATTTCCGGTTCAAGTAACGCGGAATATTTCTTGTAGTTATCGACTATGATGTACAAAAAGGCAGTTAGTTCCGAGGGGTGCGGATCACGGACTTTACAGTAATCGGCAAGCGTTTGAGATTCAATCAGTGTGAACGGGATGAATTCGGTAACAAAGGACAGTCTGTCGATAAGGTCGAGATACAGAAGCTCAAATGTTTCAAATGTTCGGTATCCTAACTTTTCTTTGTGCGTGTCGATGTGGTGAATGATCTGCCATTTGACCTCATCATCGGTATTGCGGAAGATATAAGCAAGAAGCGGGAGTGTATCGACTCCGATATCAAATTTGAAATCGGGCGAGAAAAATGCCTCCCATAGCTTTTGGGAAACGACCTCAAGAACGCTTTTGTCAATGGTGCTTACTTTTCCAAGATAGTAATGAATATCATATGCCGAAGCAAACCAATTGAAGTCAAACTCGATCAGCTTCAAAAGACCTGCGGCAGTAGCAATATTCAAAGAATATGTGTTCATAATATCTTCAAGGCTGTCGGTCAGTTCTTTGATCGAGGCGGCATCGTCCCAGAACTGATGAACAACATAGGAGGCAAACTGTGCTGCTTCGATATCGTGGCAACCGTTTTCGCCAATGTTATCGATTACAAAGTTACCCTCTTCAATATCTTCATTTAGATCAATCGTGTGATTGGGTGCGGTGCAGATCAGAATGCAGTCATCAGGCTTATTGAAGGCGTATGTGCAGTATGTCAAGGAAGATGTGATATTTTTGGGTAAACAGGTATGAATACCGTAAAACCAATACTTCAGCGAAGGATAGCTATCATTCAAAAGAATAATGCGCTGATTATCGTGCGAATCGATCACGGCTTGCAGCAGTGATGCGAGTGTGCGAAGACGCCCCTGAGAAAAGAATTTACGGATCTCCGCCTGGCTTAATTTAAATTGCGGGCGCGGAAGAGGCGATGCCGGTAAATAGTCGGTTTGGCGGAGTTGCGTTTGCTCTTCTTGCGTCAGTGCGGTACGGAAGCAGTTATTGATGGCGTATAATAAAGGGGTGATCTCTTCCCCTTCCTCTGCAATAAATGCGTGTACGATAATATTGGCAGTTTGCATACTGTTTTCGACGGTATACGTACCCGTTCGAACAATTGCGTGCGCCGAAGACGGTAGACGGAGATACAGCGTATTGGCAAGATCGGCGTTTTCTTCGTCTTCGGGCAAGGATTCATAGTTGTCAGTAACAGATACGGTATGCAAAATATATTCAACATCCGCGTCGCTGATGCCTTGCGACATAATTCTGAGTGTGTGCTCGGTTTCATTTTCCCACCAGTTGCTGAATAAAAGCTGTAATGCCACGACAGTATCTCCTTTCTTTGAAATATGATATTCAAAAATATTCTACCATATTTTACAAGTTTCGTCAATCGGTTTTTACACTTTCATACGAATATTATACGAAAGTTTTTGGTTTTGGTGATGATAGCGGATACAATCAGCCGGTCTCGTAGGGTTCTTTTGCGGAATATGCTGTGCCTGTACTCTTGTCCGAGCGGCGTTCGGTCTGAGAAGATGGCGGATTTGCGTGCTTTCGTGTCAAGTCCATCCGTTTTTTCTTTAACACCGTAGCAGCAACGGTACAGAACACACCTACTGATGCGCCAAGTAAAAGAATTACAGGTAATGTGGATTTCTTTTTACGGATTTTCACTTTCATTTCATCAATCCTTTCATATTACGGTTAATGAAAGGATTGACAGTATTTTCAAAAATATACAGATAAATAGCCTCGTGCCGAAGGAAAACGGCACGAGGCTGTGATTATTCGCAGAAGGTGCGGAATGCTTTATATGCCATATAGATATCAGCTTTTGCGATTACCTCATACGGCGCGTGCATGGAAAGAACCGGAACACCCAGATCGACGACATCAATGTTCTTTTCGGCTATGTAAACGGCAACAGTACCACCGCCACCGCAGTCAACTTTACCGAGCTCGCCGGTTTGCCATACGATGCCGGCATTATCAAACATATTGCGTACAAATCCGACAAATTCAGCAGAAGCATCCGAGGTGCCGTTCTTGCCGCCGGAACCGGTGTATTTGGTCATTACAACGCCCTGATTAATAAACGAGGAGTTTCTCGCCTCATAAACATCACCGAAGTTGGGATCGTATGCGGCGTTGACATCAGCAGAAAGACATTTGGAATTGTAACGGACGGTGTATTCGTTTGCACCGAGCGATTTGGCAAGAGAGGCGATGATATCAATAAATACATATGATTTCATACCGGTATTGCCGCCGCTTCCCGTCTCTTCCTTGTCTGCAAGAATTGCCATCAGGGTATGTGTGGGATTTTCCTGTTCAAGGATCGCGGCAATTGCGGGATAAGCACATACGCGGTCATCGTGACCGTAACCGCCGATCAAAGAGCGGTCAAATCCGATGTCACGTGCCTTGAAAGCGGGGACCATTGAAAGCTCTGCGCTGATAAAATCCGATTCTACAATGCCGTATTTTTCATTCAGAAGCTTCATAATGGCAAGCTTGATCTCACCATCTTTGTTCAAGGGCTTGGAACCAACGAGGATGTTGAGCTGTTCACCCTGTATGGCATCACCGAGAGGGCGCGATGCCTGCCCTCTTGCTAAATGAGGAAGCAGATCGTCGATGTAGAAAACGGGATCGGATTCGTCTTCGCCGACCACAATGTCGATCACGCTGCCATCTCTTTTCATAACCGTGCCGTGGATTGCAAGCGGGATCGCGGTCCACTGATATTTCTTAATGCCGCCGTAGTAATGGGTCTTGAAGAATGCCATACCGGAGTCCTCATAGAGAGGATGCTGTTTTAGGTCGATGCGGGGTGAGTCAACGTGTGCTGCCGAGATTCGAATACCGTTTTCGATGTTTTCAGAACCGATAATAAAGAGAAGCAGTTCTTTGCCGCGATTATTAAAATAAAACTTATCGCCTGCTTTGACAGCATCACCAAAGTGATACTCGCGGAATCCCTTTGCTTTGGCGAGGGCAATTCCTTCGTTAACGGCTTCGCGTTCGGTCTTGGATGCATCGAGATAGGCTACATACCCCTTACAAAACTCTTCCATTTTGGCAAGTTCCGCCTCATCCAGTACGGAATAGACATTCTTTTTCTTGAAAAGAATCGATTCCTTTAATTCTGTGATTTGTTCGTTTGTGTATTCCATAAACGTGTCCTCCATAAGGTATATATAATTAATTTTTTTAACTTCCTTGTCGTGCTTGGTAGTTTTTAATTACCTTTTCTACGTACCGTTTTGTTTCGGCGTACGGGATATTATCGTGTATTAAAGTTATCCCGTCTTTGGAATATTGACTGTCCGTAAGCCACTCTGCGACACGGGTGGGTCCGGCATTATAGGCGGCATACACAGTCTCATAGTTCCCGAATCGTTTGTATAAGTGTGAAAGATAGAACGTTCCCAGTCGGATGTTGATAGCGGGATCGAATAGATCATCCATTGAATAGTCTGTTCCCAGTCGTTGGTTGAGATCGGTTAGTGT
>JAFTKF010000286.1 GCA_017453405.1 Clostridia bacterium | reverse complement strand
CTTCATTCTGCCGCCGCCCGAAGCAATGCGGGCATCAAAGCCCTCGCCGTTCAGCGAAGCGAGCAGAGCTTCGAAGGGATCGATATACTCCAGTGCCGAGGTCTCACCGACATCTCTGCCGTCAAGCAGGGTGTGGATGCGCACGGTCTTGACACCGTCAGCCTTGGCGCGCTTGACCATGGCTTCCAGATGGTTGATGTGCGAGTGTACGTTACCGTCCGAGAAAAGACCGATGAAGTGCAGTGTCGAAGCGTTTGTTTTGACATTGTCGACAAGGGTGTTCCAGGTTGCCGATTCGAACATTTTGCCCGATTCGATGGAATTCGACACGAGCTTTGCGCCCTGCGCGAAGACCTGACCCGAGCCGAGGGCATTGTGACCGACCTCGGAGTTGCCCATATCGTCGTCACTGGGAAGACCGACTGCCGTGCCGTGTGCCTGAAGCTTGACCCAAGGGTAGTTTGCCATCAGGCGGTCGAGGGTGGGCGTGTTTGCCTTAGCTACTGCATTGGCTTCGGTGTCCTTGGCGATGCCGACGCCGTCCATCACAATGGTAACGACCGGTCCTTTGACACCTTTGAACTGAGAAGATTTTTCAAGAATTGCCATATTGCCTCCGTATATATGAAGTGATTTGATTTCCAACTATTTATTATACACCAAAAATATGAACAATCAATGACTTTTTGAGAAATTTGTGATTTTTTTCGCAAAAAAGTAAAGGAGACTTCCTACAAGGCTGCCGAAGGGGAGATTTTTCAGGTACTCTCTTGCATTTTCGGGTAAAGAGGTGTATAATACTTTTTGTGAAAGGAGTGATCGTATGGCGAATATTTTGGACTATCTCGTCTGGAGAGGGGATCTGTCCTTCAAAAACGCGCCCTTCAATGAGGTGGATAATCTGATCCTGACACAGCTCGCGTTTATGAATTTCGACGAGATCATGGAAAATGACCGTGTCCTCCCCTTGCGCGAGGTGGAGAAGCGATTCTTTCAAAAATATGACAAGGCAACCTTTCGCCTTGGAATCTATTTCCCCGCAGGTATGGCAGAGCTTCTTTCGCTTTGCGCAAAAAGCTGTCGGTTTGGGGATGTTTTGGTGACGATGCCGATCAATCTGATCGATCGGGACAAAAAGATACAGTTTGGCGCGATGACCTTCCTTCTGCCCGACCGTACGGTCTACTGTGCGTATCGCGGTACGGATGACAGACTGCTTTCGTGGTATGAAAGTCTGTCACTGGGGGTCTATGATGAATTGCCCATTCACACCCTTGCCAAGGAATATTTCGATACGGTGATGAAGACCTACCGTTTTCGCAAGTGTTATGTGGGCGGTCATTCCAAAGGCGGGCATCTTGCGATGTATGCCGCGATGAAGGCAAATCCGCGTGCGCAAAAGCGCATTCGGAAGATCTATAACAACGACGGACCTGGCTTTCGCTATGATGTCAGCGGCGATCCTGCCTTTTTGAATATTCAGGCGAAGATCGTACGCGTGACACCTTCAATGTCGATCGTGGGAGCGATGCTGAAGCATCACACAGACGAAGAGATCCTGTCAAGCGATGGGGAAGGGGTCTTTCAGCACGATGCGTTTAACTGGCACGTGTCGGGAACGGCATTCGTTCGTCTGGATAAACGCACAGAGGAAAGCTACCGCCTTGAAAAATCGGTCAACGCTTGGCTTGGAAAAATGAGCGATACCGACAAGGAGCGCTTTTTGGATGCTATGTATACCCTTTTGACGGCATCGGGCGCGGAAACGCTCAGCGAGATCAGCGAGGATAAGCTGGGATCGGCATATCAGTTCGGCAAGACACTGTTGTCCTTTGATAAAGAAACGCGCGAGGTGGTCTCGCGCGCGGTGATGGTGCTTCTGAAGGAGCGCCGACTGATTCTGAAAAAAGAAAAAGAAGTCTCCAAGCAGATGAAAAAGCAAAAAAAGACATCGGATGAAGAATCGGTGTCTTCATCCGATGAAGGAACGGTATAAAAGAGTTACCGAAGCGCCTTTTCGAGGGCTTGATAATTGTTTTCCATCAGTGTAAGGTAAGAGGCGCCCTCTTTAAGCTCCTCGCTTGTTACCTTGTGGCAGGTGTGGAAGAGTAAAAGGGAAGCCCCGGTCTCTTCAGCAATGCGGGAGGCGACAGCTTGCGTTGCGCCTTCGATATGAAAGATATAGGCGATCTCCTCCTGTTCGGCAAGCGCGATCAGCTCGGCAATGCGTGCGGGGCTTGGTTCTGCGGTGGCGTGACAGCCGGGAAATGCCGCTTCGTAGCGAAGACCGTATGCGTTTGCAAAATATAAAAGCGGAAAGCGGTCGCCGAAAATGGCGGTTTTGGTTTGCGATCGGATCAGCGTTTCGAATTTTTCGCTGAGCGCGGACAGCTGCTCGGTGTAGGCGGCGGCATTCTGGCGATAGGTATCGCCGTTTGCTTCGTCAATGGCAACAATGGCATCCAGCATTGCCTGAACGATCAGAATGGCGTTTTTGGGTGATGTCCACACGTGTTCGTCATAAGCGGCATCACCGTGCTCGTGCTCGGTTTCGTGCTCGTGCTCGTGATCGCTTTCGTGAAGCAGTGTGACACAGTCGATCAGGCGCAGGGTGTTGACCTCGCCCGCACCCTTGAGCAGGGTGTCGATGGCGGCATCCGATGTGCCGCCGACATACAGAAAGAGGTCGGCGCTTTTGATGGTTGCCATATCCTTGAAGGTGGGATTGAAGCTGTGCACATCGCCCGAGGTCATAAATGTGACAGAAACGGTGTTACTGTTCCCCACGATCTCACGGGCAAAATCGTAGGCGGCAAAATTTGTGGCGACGATCGAAAGCTTGTTTTCGTCGCTCGGTGAGGTACAGCCGACAAGTCCCAATACGAGGACAAGGCTGAAAAGGCATAAGATGAAGGAAAGATGTTTCATTCGTTTGTGCGGTTAGGTTGGCAGTTCTCGCAAATGCCGTAGATCACGGTGCGCGATACATCGACGGCAAATCGGTGGTGTGCGCCGATATGCTCGCTGACCGAGCGCAGGACATCGCAGTCCAGATGGACGATCGTACCACAGTGCAGGCATTTTAAGTGGAAATGGTGATTGCATTCCCCGGTGCGGTTGTACTGATACAGTGCACCCTCATCGGAGGTGTATTTTTTGATCAGCCCTTCCTCGGTGAGGTGGGCAAGACAGCGGAACACGGTTGCTTCCCCCGCTTCGATCTCAGGGCTTTCAATGATGTCCTTTGCCGAAAGGCAGGCATCGGGGTGAGAGGCGAAGAAGGCGAGAATACTGTCTCGCTGTCGGGTACGGTATTTCTTTTCAGCCATAGGAACTCCGTATGAATTTGATATTGACTCTCATATTATAATCAAAAATCCCCTCTTTGTCAAGTGGATTTTCTCATTTATTCTATTACGATAGCAGAAAGGCATTTTTATGAAACAAAAATTCAAGGTCAGTGGTATGAGCTGTTCGGCGTGTTCGGCGGCGGTGGAAAAGGCGGTACGGGCGCTTGATGGCGTGCGGGAGGTTTCGGTCAGCCTGACGCAAGGCGTGCTCCTTTGCGAATTCGACGAGGGTATTTTGTCGGAGGATAGGATTCTTTCTGCCGTCAAGCGTGCGGGGTATGGTGCTTCGCGTTACGTGCGCGGCAAAACGGATGACGAAGAGCGCTTTACCGACATTCGCGTGCGCCTGACGGTATCGGTCGTGTTGATGGTGCTTCTGATGTACGTTGCTATGGGGCATATGCTGCATTTGCCCCTGCCTGCCTTTATGGATCAACACGAAAATCCGATCGTGTTTGTGGCAGTACAGCTTCTTTTGGCACTGCCCGTTCTGTATGTCAACCGCAAGTTCTTTGTGGTGGGCTTCAAGGCGCTGTGGCATAGAACGCCCAATATGGATTCGCTGGTGGCGATCGGCTCGGCTTCTGCGTTTTTATACGGTGCGGCGGCACTTGTGATGATCGCAGTCGGCGTGTCACGGGGGGATCATGCGCTGATCGAGCGCTATGTGTCCAATTTGTATATCGAATCGGCGGCAATGATCCTGACACTGGTGACGGTGGGCAAGCTTTTGGAGGATCGCTCCAAGAAAAAGACCTCGGCAGGGATCAAGGCGCTGTCCTCGCTGTCCCCGAAGACGGCAAGCGTGCTTGTGGACGGTGTGGAAAAGCTTATCGCGGCAGAGGATGTGGCGATTGGGGATACCGTGCTCATTCGTCCCGGGGAAAAGCTTCCCGTGGACGGTGTGATCATCGAAGGAGCGTCGGAGCTGGATACCTCGGCACTCACCGGTGAAAGTATGCCAATGGCAGTGACGGTCGGGGATGAAGTAATGACGGCATCGGTCAACCTGACAGGACGGTTTCTGATGCGCGCGACCCGTGTGGGCGAAGATACCACGCTTGCCAAGATCATTGAGGTGGTGGAAAATGCTTCGGCATCCAAAGCGCCGATCGCCCGCCTTGCCGACAAGGTCAGCGGTATTTTTGTGCCGATCGTGATGACACTTGCGCTGATTACCGGCGTGATTTGGCTGATCGTCAGCGGCAGTGTGGATACGGCGCTGAATCATCTGATCTCGGTTCTTGTGATCTCCTGCCCGTGTGCGCTGGGGCTTGCGACACCCGTTGCGGTGACGGTAGCGGTGGGCAGATGCGCCTCGCGCGGTATTTTTGTGAAAAAGGCGGCATCGCTGGAGGCGATGGCGCATATTGATACCGTTGTACTCGATAAGACCGGCACTGTCACGGTGGGTGCACCGCGGCTGACAAGTACTGTGGTACTGCAGGGAGATGCGGACAGTGCATTGCTTTTGGCGGCGAGCCTTGAAAAGGGAAGCGAACACGCGCTTTCCCGTGCGATCGTTTCGGCGGCAGAGGAAAAGGGCTTTAAGCTTTCCGCGCTTTCGGGCTTTGAAGCCATTCCCGGCAAGGGTGTTTCGGCAGAGCTTGACGGCGAGCGGCTGTATTGCGGTAATCTCAGGCTGATGGAGGAGATGGGGATCGAAACCGACGGCAGGGTGAAAGAGACCTTGAAGGCGCTTGCCGAGGACGGCAAAACGGCGGTGATATTGGCACGCGGTCAGACGGTGCTTGCGCTGTTTGGGATTGCCGATGCCATCAAACCCACCTCCAAAGCGGCAATTGAGGCCATCAAGCAGGAAGGGATCACGGTGACAATGCTGACGGGCGACCGTCTGGCAACCGCCCAAGCGCTTGCCAAGAGTGAATCGCTTGCGCTGGATGAGATCGTTGCCGATGTGCTTCCGCAGGACAAAGCCGATGTGATCAGGGAAAAGCTTTCTGCGGGCCGTGCGGTGGCAATGGTCGGAGACGGCATTAACGATGCTCCCGCGCTGGCACTGGCAACGGTGGGCATTGCCGTGGGTTCAGGTACGGATATTGCGCTGGAGAGCGCAGATCTTGTACTTCTCGGAAATGACCTTTCGGATCTGCCTTATGCGGTCAGAATGTCAAAAAACACCTTGAAACGCATCAAGCAGAATCTTTTCTGGGCGTTCTTTTATAATGCGATCGGGATTCCGATCGCGGCGGGCGTTCTCGCGCCCTTGGGAATCGTGCTTTCCCCGATGCTTGCCTCTGCCGCAATGTCGCTGTCCTCGCTGTTTGTGGTGACGAATTCGCTGAGACTGTATCGGGATCGTTAAAGAAAAGGAAGTTATAACGATGAAAACCAATAAAAAACGGAACATCGGCTCGATTATCGGCGGTATCGTGATGCTGCTTGTCCTGCTTCTGCTGCGCGAGCTGATCGATCGGGCGACATTCCTTTGGCTGACGCTTGCCATTACGCTTATGGCATCTGCCGTCACGGGTGTCCTTGCCCGAAGATATAGAAAGACAAAGAAAGAGTCTTTTGTCAACGCCGCCTTTTCGATGATCGCGCTCTTTTCCTTTTTTATGTGGCTCTCGGTGGCAATGGAATATACGTATGACAAGATACTGCCGTTCTGGGGCGTTTCGCTTGTGTTTGCGATCGTTTTGACCTTGGCGGTGGGATCGGTGAAGTATTTTTTGAAAAAGCAGGAAGAAGAAGCCGTGGGAAACGGCGAACGATACAGCCAGTCCGATGGGGAGAAAACCGAGGTTTTTGAAGAGACCGAGGATGGGGAAGAAGACGGCCTGACAGGGGATGGCGAAGCCCCCTCTGCCAAATCCGGCAATGACAGACAACGTATGGCAGTGCTGTTCATTACGGTGTTTGTGATGGCATTTCTCGCTTTGAATTCGATTCTGATGCATCTGAATTTCCTTTTGGATGATACGCCCCCGAAAGAGATCCGTACGGTAGTCGTTGACAAACGCAAGGTCAACCGCACGAAGGGGGGAGATTCCTACTATCTGACAGTGAAGCTTGGCAATGAAACGCTGGAGCTTTCGGTCTCGGCAAGTGAATACGGCGCGTATGACGAAGGCGATCCCTATACCGTTTTATCGTATAACGGCGCATTTGACACCCCGTTTTATCTGCCATCGGATGAGGAGTAAGAAGTTTTCGCTTGAAGTGGGGCTAGATCCCGCCTCGCGAGGCTCGGCGCAATTGTGGTGACGGACGAAAACGTCCCGACTGACCAGTTTTTGTTTGTAAAAATAGTACAAAAAATCGTAGGGACAGGCGTCCCCCTTTAAATTGCTGTTTATAAAAATATACAAAATTGTAAAAAATCACACAAAAATCGTAGGGACAGGCGTCCTCGACTGTCCATTTGTCGTTAGATTTTTATGTTTCTTCACCCAGAGCAAATTTGGCGTGATTACATACCCGAATCGCGATTACATATCCGAATGTTGATCGTGACATGGACAGAGG
>JAFTKF010000285.1 GCA_017453405.1 Clostridia bacterium | reverse complement strand
TAATGCGGCTCGTATACCTCATCGATCAACACCTTGACCGACTCCTTGGAGAGAATATCGATATAATGCGCTCTACCGCCCCGACGGGAACGGTACAAAAAGAAAATACGGTAACAGCCCACGGGAATATCCCAATACAGACAGCCCTCTACCACACGCTTTGTCAAATCGATCGGCTCGCCCGTAAGGGTCTCCTCGCCCTTTTCGCGGCGATAGGCATACACACCCAAGAGCGGCTCTTCAGGGGAATCCGCACGCAGTAACAGCGTGGCATTCGCCATAGGGCCAATGACATCCACGTGCCGCTCGATCAATTCCCATTGTCGAAGCTCGGGATATTTGTCGCGGATCGCGCCGTTCGCATAGCCCGTCGGGAAATGCTTGTCATCCAGAATATATACCTGCATACCGCGCTTGTGGCATTCCGACAGGATACGATCCATATCACGCCACCAGCCGTCCTTGGCAAAATCCTCGTGCGTACGGGATTCCACGCAAAGGGCACGACAGCCCGATTGGTATATACGCTCGATCTCCTCGACAATTCGCTCGGTATGGTTGCCGTGTTGCCAGTAAAACGGCAAAAGATAATTGTCCTCCTGATGGTTGAGAACATCAAAAAGCTGTGACATACGATCCCCTCTTTCACAGTACTTGCTTGTATTATACACCATCACACCGTTTTTGTCAAACGGTATTGAAAAAACGACCGATCACTCGGTCGTTTTTTGACTATTTACCACCACGGCAGGCAGTTGTACATCAGCGCGACTGCCGTTGACATGCCGAAGGTGACATAGCCGCCCTGGTCCAGATAGCGCTGTGCCAGTGTCGGCTTGGTCCAGTCGGTCCAGATAATGCCCGCGTCGTTTCTCATCTGATAGGTATGCGTGGCATTGGCTTGCAAGAAGGCGAGAATATCAAGATCGTCGGTATATTTCGCATAGCGATACAGCCAACGCACAAGAATACCCTTGAAGCCCGGCAGGTCGTTGTTGGAAGTCGATGCCTCCTTGTTATCGATGATGCCATCGTCATTGGTAAGGTGAGTCATCGCATAATCAGCGGCTTTGGCGGCGTATTCCAGATAGATCGCATCGCCGTAATATTCGTGCAGTAAGGTACACGCACCGATGAACGTACCCTGATTGTAGGTCGACGCCCATTTGTTGATGTTACCCGAAACGCTGTAGGCATCGTATACCCTGCCCGTATCCTCTTCAAAAAGATTATCAAACTCCCACTGCATCAGGAGGGATGCTTTTTCATAATAGGTCTTATCACCCGTCATTTCACCGATCAGGCAAGCCGCAATCGCACCGGGACAGTTGACGCAGGAGTTTTTGGTGGTATTTTCAATACGCCAGTAAAGACCGCCGCCTAAGGTGTCATCATAAGCACGTTCCCAGACCAAGTCAAAATTGGTCTTGGCAATTTCAAGATAATCGCTTTTGTCACACAGCTTGGCAATGCGCGTAAAGGCGATGCACGCCCACATAATATCATCGTTGTATTCATTGCGCGACCAGTTTTTGCTGTAAAGCTTCGCAAACAAATTCGCATACGACAGCATATTTGCGCGTGCTTCTTCCGTGCCCGCCGCTTCGTATACATCGATGTAGGTCTCGATCATTTCGGCTTTGTCCCAATACGCGTGACCGGCTACCCAACCGTTGACGAAATACTTCGCATTGAAGCTGTCATAAACCTCCTTGGCGATCGCTTCGAAGGTTTTTTCATTTTCCGCGGAATAGGACATATCCAGAGAAAAGCTTTGATTCAAGGAAAGCGGCACTTGCAGAACACCGTCATCGGTGATGTAGGTCTCTTGAAACCAGAGAAGCGCCTCACGAAGCACGGTCGGATTCTCTCCCGTGAAAACAAGCTTTTTTTCTACCAGCTTGATGTGGGTATAGTAGAGCGAATCCTCGGAAGCGCTTTCCTCACGGCTACTTGTTCCCACAAGGATCTCAAGCTCGGACGCGGCGGCGCTGTCCGCCTTAACAGACAAGCCACTCGCAATCGATGCCGAAAAATCCGCAAGCAGTGACGAAAAGCTTTCGTCAGCAAGAAGCGCTTCGGGAGCGATCAGCTGATACGCCGTCCCTTTGCTGTCGGCAATCAGAAGCTTCGGCTCTTCGGTGGTTTCGGGGACTGTGGTCGCAGGTTGCGTTGTGGTTTCCACTGCCGCAGTCGTGGTGTCAGGGGCTGTCGTAGTATCGCCTTGCGTGCAGGATACCGCAAGCGTCGCGACAAGAAGAATGAAAAGAATCCAAAATACAAAACGTTTCATTGCCATCCTCATTTCTAAAGAAATACGGCATAGAAAAGAGTCTATGCCGTATTCCGCTTATTATCAATCAGTTCCAAGGAATACTGTTGAACATCAGAGCAACCGCTGTCGACATACCGAAGACATAGTAGCCATCCGATTCCAACGTGACATCGGGGGTCTTATTCTTCCACTCAGTCCAGATCAGACCGCTTGCGTTGCGGTTCTGATATGCCGCCGCCGCATTTGCCTGCAGGAACAAAAGGATCTCATAATCGTTGTTATCCTTGGCAAAACGGTAGAGCCAACGGGTCAGAATGCCCTTGAAGCCCGGCAGGTCCTTGTTGTCGGGGGAAGGATTGCCTTCGCCGTTCAGAATACCGTCCGACGTCAGGTGAGCCATTGCATATTCGGCAGCTTTATATGCCTTATCGTAATAGTCCTTTTCGCCGGTCTTCTGATACAGAAGATTGCAAGCGCCGATGAACGTGCCCTGATTATAGGTCGAAGCCCACGTATTCTTTTCACCCTGCAGGTTGTAGGAGTCGATGATCGCGCCGCTCGACTGATAGAGGTTTTCAAAGACCCAATCCATCACTTCGATCGCCTTAGTATAGTACGACTCGTCCTTGGTTGCTTCGGCAAGATAGCAAGCCGCGATTGCCGCAGGACAGTTGATGCAGGCATTCTTGGTCTGGTTATCGTTTCTCCAGTAGAGACCGCCGCCCAGCTTTTCGTCCCACGCACGGGCATACATCTTGTCAAAATTGTTCTTGGCAATCGTAAGATAGCTGGTCTCACCAGTCAGAAGATAAATACGCGTGTAGGCAATGACCGCCCACGTGATATCATCGTTGTATTCGTTATACGTCCAGTCCGCTTGATTTCTCTGACGGAACGTGGTTGCATACTGCAGCATTTTATTCTTGATATCAGCATCCTTGGTGGCTTCATAGGCATCGATATAGGTTTCCAGCACTTCGGCGGCATCCCACCAGCCGGTTCCCTGCACCCAACGGTTTTTCCAATACTTCGTATTGAAGGAATTCCATACTTCCATTGCCATATCGTAATAGCTCATACCGGTCTCGACCGAGATCGAAAGGTCGATCTCGACCTTTTCATCAAGATTCTTGGGAATCTTGACCGTGCCTGCACCGGAGGACATATACTTAGCAACAAATTGATGGATCGCCGAGGCGGTTGCGCGGTCATCGTAACCGACAATAATGATCTTATTACCGACCGTGCGGATCACCGCTTCGCCGTATTCCAGCGTATCGGCAATCGTCGAAGCCTCGCGGTTGGTAGCTCCAAGCAGAATTTCATAGGTCTTTTCACTTTCAAGGTCGTCCTTGATGGGATATGTACCGACATAGCCGCATGTCTTGAACGCCTTACGGAGTGCCGTCAAAGCGGTGGTAAAGATCTTACCGGTGTCCTGCTTGCGGTTCGCGCCCATCGGGTAAATGGTGACAAACGAGCTTGTACCGTCTTGCAGACTGATGTGATAGTCGCCCGATACGTCTTCGCCTTCTGTGGTCGGTGCAGTCGTCGTGGCAGGCGCGGTGGTGTCGGATGGCTCAGCGGTCGTTTCGGAAGAGGTATCGCAGGCTGTCAGGCAAAACGCGGACAAAAGAACAAGAAGTGCCGTCAGTAAGATAATCAGTTTTTTCATTGTAATAGTACTCCTATATCATTTGTAATTATTCCCACCACTGCTGGCAGTTGTACATCAAAGCGACTGCTGTTGACATACCGAAAACGATATAGCCATTATCCTTTGTCAGAACATCGGGTTCGGGCGTTGTTCCTCTCCAGTTGGTCCAGATCAGACCCTCGGAGTTCTGATTCTTATAAGCCGTTGCGGCATTGGTCTGCAGGAAAACGAGATATTCCAGATTGTTCGTTTCCTTGGCAAGACGGTAGAGCCAACGGACGAGAATACCCTTGAAGCCGGGAAGGTCGCCATTCGAGGTCGAAGCCTCACCGTTATCGAGAATACCGCCGCTTGTCAGCTTCTTCATCGCATATTCAGCCGCCTTGTTGGCATAGTTCAGATAGGTTTCATCCTTGGTATACTTCCAGAGATAGGTGCAAGCACCGAGGAACGTACCCTGATTATAAGTCGAAGCCCACGTGCCCTTTTCACCGGAGTTATTGTACGAGTCATATACCTTACCGTTGTCCGACTCAAACATATTCTTGATTTCCCAGTCCATCAGGCTCTTTGCCTTGTCATAATAGGACTTATCACCGGTTGCCTCGGCAAGCAGACAAGCGGCAATCGCGGCAGGACAGTTGACGCAGGAATTCTTGGTGGTCTTATCCTTCTTCCACCACATACCGCCGCCAAGTCTTGTGTCGACCTGATCATCATAGGTAGCGTTGAAATTCAGCTTGGTGTAGTTGACCCATCTCGACTCACCGGTCAGGAGGGTAAGACGGGTGAAGGCGATGCATAACTCTGCAATATGCAGAT
>JAFTKF010000284.1 GCA_017453405.1 Clostridia bacterium | reverse complement strand
TGTGTCGCAGGGCGCCAGATATCGAAATTACGGTATTCACGGTGCAGGGCTTGCAACGGCAGTAGATGCGCTTGCGGCAGTGGATTTTTATATCTATCGTAATAATGAAATGACCAAAACGGAACTGCTGGAGGCGTTGGCACAAAATTATGATGGCTATGATTCACTGTATCATAAACTTCGTTATGATGCACCGAAATTTGGTAACAACGATGCGTTTGTGAATGAAATCGCTTCAAGATTACTGACTATTTTTGCCAATGCGCTTGAAGGGCATCGGAATGACCGCGGCGGAATCTTTCGTGCTGGAACGGGATCGGCAATGTACTATGTGACACAAGGTAAAATGATTCCTGCGACTGCTGATGGCAGAAAAGCAGGGGAGGGGCTTGGTGCTAACTATTCTCCCTCGCTGTTTGCCAGATGCAAAGGCCCTGTGTCGGTGATTCTTTCATTTACAGCGCCGGATCTTGTGCCGGTAGCGAATGGCGGACCGTTAACACTGGAGCTGCACGATACAATGTTTCGCTCGGATGACAGTATTCGTAAAACGGCGCTTCTTGTGAAAAGCTACATTCAAAATGGCGGTCATCAGCTGCAGTTGAACGCTGTCAATCGCGAAATGCTTCTGGATGCACAGAAACATCCGGAGCGCTACCGCAACCTGATCGTTCGTGTCTGGGGTTGGAGCGGATACTTTGTGGAGCTGGAAAAAGAGTATCAGGATCACATTATTGCAAGATGTGCATATGTGCTTTGATTTTCATTTATAAACTATATTGCATAGCAATGGAGACTGTGTACTCCGATCCATCGGTGATGGTAAGAACAAATTTTTGTGAATAATAAAGTGATATTTTACCGCCCCTGTCAGCTTATTGACAGGGGCGACGATTTTTTTGAGAGGCAATGAATGCGCCGAGGATATGTGTCAGAAGGCAGTTTTTAGACATTTTGACATAGATAATGTAAATTTTCTATTGACAAAATGATTTTTTTGATGTATAATACTAAACGAATTAGTATGGCGTTATATTCTTTGTTTGGAATGGACGCGTCTTAATAGGATCAGTTTGTAATTTTTTATACTTGCTGTGCACTGCGGTGAGAAAAGCGGTATGCGGATGGCACATTATATGCCGCGCATCGTGTTTAAGTTTATGATAGAAATCAGGAGGGATCGTAATGAGAGGAAAAATTATGTCCGGCGCATTGATCGGGCTTTCGCTTTTGATCTTGGTCGGTGTTGCGCTCACTACATGGTTTATGTTACGGCCTGCCGAACAGGAGAATTTTCTGAATCTGAATCTCGATAACGGAAGTAGCGAATCTGTAGAGTTCCGTGATTTGAATATGTATCCCGGCAAAACCGTTTCGTATACGATGTTCCTTTTCAGCGAGATTGACGATGACTATACCGTTGACTTCGATTTCCGAGAAATGGAAGGCGAGATCCTGAAGGAATATATTAATGTTACCGTTACTGTCGATGACGAGGTTTTTATCGAAGATACGCTGAAGAATCTGCTTGACGGTTCGGGTAAAGCACTCGACTGTTATTTGCAGGACGGTATTCCTTGTACTGTTCATATTGATTTTGCAATGCCTGAGGATGTCGGCAATGCGCCGATGGGAACCAAGACCTTGTTTGAATTGGTTCTGACCGCAAGCAATGAATGAGGGGGATTGGCTGATGAACCGTGATAATCCGAAAGCAGATTCGGTAACCAAAGAAGAGAAGACTGTAAAAACCAAAAAGATCATTAACATTGTTCTCAATGTTCTGATGTATATTTTTCTGTTTCTTTGCGTTGTTGCCATTATTATGACACTTGCCTCTAAAAAGGATCAGGACGGCGCGATTACCGTATTCGGTATGCAGATCAGACGCGTTCTGACACCTTCGATGGATGAATGTGACAAGACGGATGTGTCGGCATTTGAAATTAAAAGCCTTCCCGTTAACACGGCAATCTTTGTTGAGGTTATTCCGGAAGGTCCCCAAGAAGCCAATTAATGGTATTCTGCTTTGAAGGTTGGCGATGTTCTTACATTCCGTTATACGTATACGCAGCAGGTTACCGTTACGCACCGTATTGATAAGATTGAAAAGAATGTAAACGGCGGCTATTCGATCTATCTTTCCGGAGATAACAAAAATGATGACGGCGGCACGATGACACAGCTGATTGATACCTCCGTTCCCGATAATACGAATTATGTTATCGGTAAGGTTACGGGTCAGAATTATTTGCTCGGTTTGCTTCTTGCTTTGATGGCAAGTCCTGTCGGAATCATTTTGGTTGTCATTGTTCCTTGTGTCATTATCATTATTCTTGAGATCATTAAGATCGTAGGTGTTCTTTCCGCGGATCGCAAAAAGCGCGAAGAAGAAGAGAAGAGAGAAAAGGACAACGAGATTGAAGAGCTTCGCCGTCGTCTTGCTGCTCTTGAAAATACACAGCCTACAGAAACCAAGCCTGACGAGGAGGAATAAACTCGCAGAGGGCACTTGATTCAAAAGCAATGTTCACTTCCAATTGTCAGAAAGGTATGGTAATATAATTATGAAAACAGCTCTTAGTGTATTTTTGGTTATTGCAACGGTCTTTGCAATTGCAACGATTGCATATGTTGTGGTAGATTTGGTGATCGAAAAGAAAAACGGTCCCAAAGTTTAATTTGTTGATTGTAACCGAGCTACGATGCATTACATAGTAGCTCGATACAATAATAATCTTGCTTATCTTGAAGGAAAGGAGGATTTGAATTATGGAAAGAAGAACCACACGCAAAAGAGTGATGTTGGTTTCGTGCGCTGTGATCTTACTTTGCTTTTGCGTGATCGCCGGTAGCACCTATGCTATTTTTACCGACTCGGTAAAGTCTGTGAATCACCTTGAAGCTGGTAAGCTTGACCTTACTCTGGTCAGAACAAAGCTTGTGACAAGAACACTTGATGCAGATGGCTATCTCCAAACCAAGACAGACAACAGTTCTATTTCGTTTACTGATGCGAACGCCGCTAACTTGTTCGGTATTACCGAGTCGACGATTATCATCCCGTTTAGCTATATTGAAGCAACAATGGTGATTGGTAACGCCGGTAATGTTGCGTTCGGTTACGGTATCTACATCCACAGTCTGGATGAAGTTCCCAATGAGCTTGCAAACCAGATCTCGGTGACGGTAACGCATCCCGATGGCAGTACCACGAAAAAGTGGCTCAGTGAGTTAACGAAAGATAACAGTCTGACAATCGTGGACAAAAAAGAGATGGGTGTCAATGATCCCGAAATAACCTTTACTGTCAGAATCGAGTTTGAAAATCTCGATGAAAACGGCTCGATCAATAAT
>JAFTKF010000283.1 GCA_017453405.1 Clostridia bacterium | reverse complement strand
TTGCTTCTACGCTGTTATATCGCCCCGATCGTGTGATTTTCGTGGGAGACAGCACCAAGACAATGAACAAAAGCATTGCCATTTATCGGGATATTGCCGCAAGGCGGGGAATCACGGTAGAATACATTCCGCGTTCGGTCAACAAAAACCGAATTGAGGATATTATCCGCGCGCTCAGCGGCTTTGTGGAGACCTATGACAACTGTATTTTTGATGTTACGGGTGGCCCTGAGGCGTATCTTGTGGCGGTCGGTATGATGATGGAGCGCTATCAAGGACGCGTGCAATGCCAGCGTTTGCGCTTTAAAAACAGCACGGTGATGCAGTTTGATGACGGAGCGCTTCCCGAGGCAGGCAGCTTTGACATCAGTATCCGTGAGACGATTGAAATGAGCGGCGGACGTGTGAAAAGCTATTCTCACATTGACCGCGCGGCGTGGGATGAAGAATTTGACCGCGATCTGATGGCGCTCTGGTCGCTTTGCCGCAAAGATCCGAGCTATTGGAACGCGCTGTTATCCAATTTTGCCGCGATTTGCCGTCCGCGCCCCGATCTTGCGCTGGAGGATTCGGAGGACAAGCTGTATTACAGCTTTACGCAAAAACAACTGGAAATTATGCTCCAATACAATTACGGCAGAAAGACCTTTACCTATCAGGCACTGCGGGCGTTGATCGATCACGGTCTGATCAGCGAGGTGATCTTCCTTGACCGTGTGACCTTCCGCTTCAAGAATCTCTTTGTCAAGCACTGCCTGACCGTAGCAGGCGCGATCCTCGAATGGTATATTGCCAAGCGTGTTGCCGAAGCCCGTGACAAATCGGGGCGTTTTATCTATCACGATGTGGCAGTCGGGGTAACGATTGACTGGGATCGCACCGACGATGAGCATTTTCCGACCTATAACGAGATCGATGTTCTGGCAATGCGCGGTGCTGTGCCGATGTTTATTTCCTGCAAAAACGGTATTGTATCGGTGGAGGAGCTGTATAAATTGAACACCGTTTCCGATCAGTTCGGCAAACGGTACGGCAAGCGCGTACTGGTGGCGACCGAGCTTGATAAATACGGCGAGCGTGCCGCGGCAGTCAAGGCGCGTGCCGATGATATGGCGATCCGTGTGATCGATGATGTTGATCAGATGAGCGACGCCGAGCTGAACCGACTGCTTTCGACCTTGTGGAGCAGTTAAGAATCAGGAGAAAGAAGAGTTGTATGATACGATCCGAACGCTATGAAGCCGCACTTCGCTATGCGACCGCGATGCACGAGGGGCAAACGCGGCGAGGGGGCGAGCCGTATATTACCCATCCGATGGCGGTTGCCGCCATCGTAGCCTCGCAAGGCTATGACGAAGATACACAGATCACAGCACTTTTTCACGATCTTTTAGAGGATACCGCCGCAACCGACAGCGAGATTTTGGCACTGTCCAATGAAGCGGTGCTTCGGGCGGTCAAGTGCCTGACGAAGACCGAGGGCTACCGTATGGAAGCGTATATTGCCGCCATCCGTGAAAATGAAATGGCACGGGTAGTCAAGGCGGCAGACCGCCTGCACAATCTCCGTTGTGCGGTGGTGTGCGAGGAAGCCTTCAAAAGACGGTACATCCGCGAAAGCAGAGAGTGGTATCTCGACTTTTCGCCCGAGATCATAGAAGCGGTGGAAGCGCTGGAGCAAACGCTTTTGCCCCGAACGGGAGAGGCATAATGTGGTATCCGAGCTATTATCCCGCCTTTTCCTGCATCGGCGGCGCTTGCCGACATAGCTGTTGTATGGGATGGGAGATCGATATCGACCCCGATACCTATGCCTTTTACCGCACGCTGAGCGGCAATCTTCGCGCCCGTTTCGATCACGCGATTGAGGAAGGCGATCCGCCGCACTTTCGTTTACAAGAAGGGGAGCGCTGTCCCTTTCTCAATCAGGGCAATTGGTGCGAGATTATTCTGACGCTTGGCGATAGCGCACTCTGCGAGATCTGCCGTGAGCATCCCCGATATTATAACGAGACCTCTTACGGCTTGGAAATGGGACTGGGAATGACCTGCGAGGAGGCGGCGCGGCTGATCTTGTCGCAGGAAGAGCCGGTTATGCTGATTGCGGACGATGACGATCGCGAGCCGATCGGGGAAGATTTGTGGGAATGCACCCTTTTGACCCATCGCCAAACGGTGCTGACACAGCTTCAGGACCGAAGCCGTCCGCTCAAAGAGCGGCTGTGTTCGCTTCTTGCTACAGTCAGGTGCTCCTTGCCCGCCTTTGAGCCGAGCGTGTCGCTGCTGACGTCTCTTGAGATCCTGACCCCCGAATGGCGGGCTTTGCTCGCCTCTCTTGCCGAGCAAAGCGATTGGGACACAGTACCGATGGCAGAACACGAACGGGAATATGAACAGATCGCGGTGTATCTTGCCTATCGCTACCTGATCGGGGCAAGGGATGACGATGATCTCTGCGCACGGACGATCTTTTGTGCCTTTGGTCCTGTTTTGCTTGCCACGCTTGCCGCAAAGCGCAAGACTGCATTTGCCGATCGGGTGGAGCTTGCAAGATTATTTTCGACCGAGCTTGAATATTCCGATGAAAATCTTGACACACTGTTTTCGTTTTTCTGCGAAAGCAAAGAATAAAGGAGACTGCATATGATTGATTTTACGAGTGACGGCTTTTTTGCCAGACTGAAAAAAGTAAAGGACGATGCCTTCGGCAAAATGATCGAAGATTTTCTGATCGAGGGCGAAGCAGTCGTGGGCGCGTATCAGAGTGTCCGTGACGGCGTAGTATTTACCAACAAGCGCCTGATTGCCATTAATGTGCAGGGTGTGATGGGAAAAAAGAAGGATTTCACCTCGATTCCCTATAGCAAGATCACGACCTTTTCGCTGGA
Source organism: Clostridia bacterium (assembly GCA_017453405.1). Classification (GTDB taxonomy): domain Bacteria; phylum Bacillota; class Clostridia; order Oscillospirales; family CAG-272; genus RGIG1993. Next base: position 4,117 of record JAFTKF010000283.1, on the reverse strand, counting down.
ATCCTCGGGGGTATTTGACCTTGAGAGTGAGCTTGAGATCTATATTTCGGGTCTTGGCAAGGTGAAATTTGAATTCACCGGCTCAACCGATGTCAAATTGATCTGCAAAATGATCTCGACATATGCCCTACAGTGAAGGATAACAAAAAAACCGACCCAAGTCACACAGGACTTGGATCGGTTTTTTGTTTTGATTTTCAGGTGAGATCATCCTCGCCGTCTTCGTCAAAGGAATAAGCGTTCAAGCTGTCGAAATCCAGAAACTCTGCAAGCGTCATATTGAAGGTCAGGGCAATTTTGTGCAGTGTTTTTATGCCGGGATTTTTGGTCACGCCTTGCATAATATTGTCAAGTGTGGATTGCTTCACATCACTCATAGCGGCGAGACGGTTGATGAAATACTCTCGCTTTTGACACAGTGATCGGATTCGCTCGCTATATAGGTTCACATAATCCATTTAGTTATACTGATAGCTCTTCAGATGCTTTTCGAATACGGGCGTCCACCAGTATTCATAGCCCATCACGTTGGGGTGAACGGTGTCTGCCATAAACATATTATAATCTGCCGTCGGAAGTGTGCACATCGTGGTATCGAAGAACATATCGATCACGCCGATGCCCCATTTTTCTTCGAGGTCATACAGTGCCATAATCATCTGTACATAGAGGTTATTGTTATACATCGTGCCCGTGTAGAAGGTCACGGGGCAGTCCCATGTGGTCTTGGCATAGCAGATGATGTATTCCATTGCGCCGATGATGGTCGAGGTGTCGAAATCCGAAAGATTGTAGGAATCGCTGACCGTACCGAGTGGCTGATTCTGACCTGCGTCATTGGTCGAAAGCTGAACAATGAAGTGGTCAACCTTGGCATTCTTGTTGAATACGCCGGAATTCTTCATTCTGGAAACGTACGAGCCGCCGTCCTTATCCACAAGGGTAGTACCCGAAACGGCTTCCTTCACAACCGTGCAGTTGTTGCGTTCTGCGATGAAGTCAGCCATACTCTTGCCGCCGGAAGCAGAGCCGTAGGTGACAGACGAACCGAGGAAGTAGAAGGTTTTACCTTCCAGCGAGGATTCCTCAGCAGGCTTTGTCGTGCCCGAAGCGAGCACCGTGCCGTCACTTGCTGTTGCGGTAACGGTAAAGTATGCATATGCGCCACCGGGAATATCGGTGATCACATGACCGAAGATCGCGCAGGCTTCCCCTGATGTGAAGGCTTCGTTTCCTGCCTGAATGGTCTTGTAAAGGGTATAATCGCCATTTACCCCCAATGTGCCGTTATGGCTCTTGACGAGGGTGTTGTCAGCACGGTAGAACTTGATGGCAACCGAAACCGACTGATAGTTTACCAGCTTGGTCATATCGGCAAGCAGGATCACGCGAAGATCTGTACCTTGATCGCCCACGCGGGTCTGGGTATACAGCGAGAGAGCGCTGTCGTTCTTAACGGTGAGAGCGCCGTCGGAATTGCGCTTGGTGTAGAAATTGAAGCCCGATTCCAGCTTGCCGACCCAAGCGCCCGATTCATCGCCTGCAACCGAGCCGGTCACGGCGGTGTCGATGATGTAACCGTTCTTCTTGGCATAGCCGACGATACCGCCCGAAGCCTTACCGGCAAGGATCTTGCCGTAGAAGCCACAGTCGGAGATCATATACCAGCGATTGCCGCCGGAGGAAATGTTACCGGCAATACCGCCCACATAGCCACTGCCCGAAAGGGTAGCCGCAACCGAGCAGTCGAGCACGCGCACGCATTCCGAGCCGAGAATACCGAAAATACCGCCGATGTCGGTATTGACATTGTCAGAGGTAAAGGAGCAATCGGCATCTACGTGGCAGTTGATGTAGGACTGTACATAGTCTCTGCCGGGGTTTTCGGGAGCATAAGCGACCCAGCCTGCCATACCGCCCACGACTGTACCCGTGGTGAGATTGCCGCCCACGGTGATATCCACGTTTTTCAGCGAGCAATTGTAGAAGCTGCCGCGATTGGATTCGCCGGCAATGCCGCCGATGTTGTATTTGACATTGTCACCCGTTACCGTGAGGGTGGAATCGGCGATGGTGAGATTTTTGACAACGCCGAAGATCTTAGCGCCGTGATTGTTGCCGAGCACGCCGATCAGAAGACCGTGCTTGGTATCGTTGGGGGCGTTTTCCACCTTGACGGTGATGCCCGAAATGGTGTGACCCTGACCGTCGATCGTGCCCTTGAAATTGGCGATCGGCGTCCAGTCCTTGCCGGTCATATCGAGGTCATTGGCAAGAAGCAGCGTGGATTCCTGACGGATCTTCCATTTGTTATTGTCGCCGTTATAGAATTTCACGAACCAACGAAGCTCGTCATAGGTCGAGATCAGATAATTGCCGTTGTCGGTTTTGGGAAGCGCACCGTAGGTGGCAACATCGTCGTAATATTCGAGAACGCCTTCCTGCGTTTTCGCACCGTAAACGGGGAGGTCGGTTTCGTTTTTGATGCCGATCAGACCGTAATTCGGTGCGGCAGCCTTGCCGCAGAGAGCACCCGTTGTCGTGCCCGAAATTGTGGCTTTGACCGTGATGTCAAAGAATTTGGGGTTATTGCCCGACTTCTGATAGCCGATGACACCGCCTGCACAGCCGTTGGGTGCGGATACGGTGGCTTCGGTCAGGATGCCGTGGAAGTAGATCGGGCTGGGATCGTGTACGCCCACAACCGAGCCTGCCCACACATCCGTGCCGTTTGCGGTAACAGACGAGTTCTTGTCAGCCGTGATGTTGAAAAATTCGATGGTTTCGTTAGCGCCGCGTGTTGCCGCCCAGCAGGAAAGACCGGTGGCAAGACCTGCCGACGATGTGCCGGCGCCGGTCACAGTAACATCAACATTGACAAACGAAACATCATAGACATCGTTTCTGTCGCATTTGCCTGTGAGTGCGCCGACATTGACAATACCGCTTGAAGTGACGGTGATCGACGAATCCTTGATGGTAAGGTTCATCACTTCACCGAACAGAAATTCGCCATAGCCGTTACCAAGCGAGTTGAAGAGAAGACCGTAATTGCCTGCGACGGCGTTGTCGACTGTACGGGTAAGACCCGAAATGGTGTGACCCTGACCGTCGAACGTGCCATAATAGCCAACCGTGGGCGGAGTATAGTCAACACCCGTCATATCGATGTCAGCCAGCAGCTTGGCATTCATTTTGCGGTTGTTTCCCACAGCCTCGGCAAAATCCACAAGATCCTGCGGCGTGGAGATCAGATAGGTGGTGCCTTCCTGATCAAGTGCACTGACAGACAGAGCAGTAACTGCTACCAGTACCATGACAACAAGAAGCGTGATGAGGAGTTTTGTGCGTGTTTTCATAGCGTGTTCCTTTCTTACTGATAGGTATTTTGCCTATATGAATACACAATCAGTATACCATTTTTGGTTGATATTTGCAAGCTGTGTATAGAATTCGCGCAAACTGGTGCAAATGATCATTAAAATAGGTCAATTTGAGCATATCTTGACAAAATAGGTGTTGTGTGGTATACTTGAGAAAATGAAACGATTAGGAGAACTGTATGAAACAAGACCGCATTCCGTTTGGGTTTTTGGATCGCGCGGCGATTCTTTTATTCAATTTGTTGCTTCTGATTCTCGTTATTGTGATCCCTGCGCTGGCGATTGCATCCTCCCCCGGCTTTTATCGCCGTCAGTTTGCGCGCACGGGGCTGTATAGCTATGTGGATGAATCGGGCGAGACGGTCTATCATCCGATCCGTTATCTGAACGGGGATTATACCCTCACGGGGAAATTTACCGACGCTCAGCTGGATACGATTGCCGATCATATCATTGATTTTTGCTTCGGTGACAAGGAAAGCTTTGTTTTGGTGATGGATGATGTTCTCGTGAATGGAGAAGTGACCGACGGGGTGTCGCTGTTTGGCGAAGAAGCCGTCGTACATATGCAGGATGTCAAAGCCCTGTTCCGTTTGGGCGTGGTGTTTTCTTGGGTGGGGTCGTTTGTGCTGATCGGGCTTCTTGCCTATATTATCCTGCGGCGCGCGGCACTGAAAAAACTGCTTTTGAAATACTCGGTCGGCTTTTATCTTACGTTGATTGCGATCGCGGTG
>JAFTKF010000282.1 GCA_017453405.1 Clostridia bacterium | reverse complement strand
TTTGTTGTAAACACAGTATTTTTTAATGATGGATACGGGGATATTATAAGAAAATGTATTTGAGAATGAAGAGTACCGTCAGGATATACATCACGGGCGAGATCTCTTTCCACTTCTTGCATACGAGGTTGATCACTACATAAGAAATAATACCGATCGAAATACCTTCAGCGATGCTGTAGAAAAGGGGCATCGCGATAATGCAGAGATATGCGGGGATCGCCGTGCGATAGTTTTCACTGGTCAGCTTGAGCGAAGCGGTGTTGCTGAACATCAAGAAGCCGACAATGATCAGCGCAGGGGCGGTAGCGAACGAAGGAATCGCCGTAAAGATGGGGGCGAAGAAGACCGAAACAAGGAACAAAAGCGCCGTGGTCATCGAGGTCAGACCGGTTCTGCCGCCTGCCGCAACGCCTGCCGAGGACTCGACAAAGGTGGTGGTGGTAGACGTACCGAGCACCGCACCTGCAGAGGTTGCGATCGCGTCTGCCATCAAAGCGGGCTTGATCTTGGGAAGCTTGCCGTCTTTGTCAAGCATATTTGCCTTCGTGCAAACACCGATCAGCGTGCCGAGGGTATCAAAAATGTCAACAAACAAGAACGAGAAGATCACAACGATGAAATTAAAAATACCGACACCGTCAAAATCGACCTTAAAGCACTGTCCGAAGGTTTCGCCAAGCTTTGAAAAATCGGTCAAGGCAAAGGTGGGATACAGCGAATAATACCCGATCTCGGGGTTGGGAACGTAAAGTCCGATCAGCTGGCAAAGGATGCCGACGACCCAAGTGGCAAGAATACCGATCAGAATCGAGCCTTTGACATTCTTAATGTAAAGAATTGCGGTAAACAGTGTGCCGACGAGCGCGAGCAGTGCGCAGATGCCGACGGTTTTGAAATCATCGGCAAAGCTGACAAGAGAAACCAGCGTGGAGGAATTGCCGATACTGAGACCTGCACTCTGCAGACCGATAAAGGCAATAAAGAGACCGATACCAACCGAGACCGCGTTCTTCAGTTCCATCGGAATGGCATTGAAGATTGCTTCTCTGACATTGGTCAGGGACAAAACGATGAAGATCACACCTTCAATAAAGACCGCCAAGAGGGCAACCTGCCACGAATAGCCGTATGTACCGCAGACGGTGTATGCCATAAAGGCATTGAGACCCATACCGGCAGAAAGCGCAAAGGGGAGATTTGCCATCAGCGCCATACACGCCGTGCCGATAAAAGAGGCAATACAGGTGGCGAGAAGGACTGCAGTCGGGTCCATACCCGCATCACCCAGGATGCTGGGGTTGACAGCAAGAATGTACGCCATCGTCATAAAGGTCGTAAAGCCTGCGATGACTTCGGTCTTGACCGTCGTGTTGTTCTCTTTGAGCTTAAAGAGCTTGTTTAACATTGTGTCAGTACTCCTTTTTCTTGATAAAGATTGGGGAATGCAAAATACACGGATATTATATCACAATTTTTTTCTTATTTCAACAGATTTTTCTCTTTTTCGAAACATTTTAGCAAAAGATTCCGATGACTTACCCAAACTTGCCTCTTTCAGTCCGGGAATTGTCGCAGCGATAACGGTCATCCGACGGAATTGATCTTACTTTCCGTTTCAGCGTTTATACCACCCTGCTCCGCCGTCATCGAAATCGGCTTCCCGCAGGCATTTGGCATTCTTTTTGGGGTCGGAAACATCGATCTTGACATCCTCTTCCCGATAGCGGTTGTGACTGTACCAACCGTCAGGATCAAGGAAAATGACCTTTTCCAGCTTGAAACAGCCCCTGAAAGCCAGTGCCCCAACACGTGAAACATTGCGCGGCAGGGTGATTTCGCGAAGGCTTTCGCAGTGCTCAAAGGCATCGTCGTCCACCTCTTTGCAGCTATCCTTCAGCGTAATCGCTTCCAGCGAAACGCATCCTGTGAAGAGTCCCTCGCTGACAGTTTTGATCGGCGAGATTTTCCGAAGCGCGCGACATCCCGAAAAGGCATAAGGCGCAAGATATACCCATTGCGGCAAAACAGCCGCTGTCATTGCCGTACAACCGTGAAAGGCGCCTCTTCCCACGGTACCGATACTTTCGGGCAGCTCGATTCGCTTCAAGGACTTGCAGCCCGAAAAGGCATATTCGCCGATCTTTGTAAGCCCCATATTGTCCAAAAAGGCAAGCTCGCCCGCCTCGGGCAGAAAGATCTCGCAAAGGCGCACACAGTCTTCAAATGCACCGTCGCCAATGGCAGTGATCGGAATTCCGTCCACCGTTTCGGGAACGGTAACCGACACCGCCGCTTTATCGCAGGCAGTAACCGTATAACCGCCATCCTCGTTACGGGTCAGTGTGAGTTGATCAAATATCGTATCCATTGTCCTACTCCTTACAGCATCAGTTTGCGGATCGCGCTTTCCAGCTTTTCTTGTTCCTCGGGGGTATACTCCCTTTGATAAAAGCGCTTGTTGTTTTCGTAAAGCTCCCATAGGGTCACGGGCATATAGCCGTTGATATCCACGCCTGCATTGAATTGGCATTTTACAAGCGGAAACAGCTTTGCCGCCACCGTTTCGTCGGTCTGCTTGTGAATATGACCGCAGACCGAAAGGCTTTCGGCGAAATAGTGACTGCGACTCCACGCAAGCGCAGGAAAATGACTCATATGTAATTCCACGCCGTAGCGCTTGAAGCCATAGGCTTGTCCTTCCTCGCGGAACAGGTGGGCTTTTTCCTCTTTTGTGAGCTTTTTGAGCCACGATTCATCGTGATTGCCGACGATCAGCACCTTTTTCGGCTTGATCGCCTCAAAATACTCGGTCACGGGACGGCGGGAGCGATAGGAAAAATCGCCGAGAATATACAAGGTGTCCGCACGTGTCATACGGGCGTTGATGTTGTCGATCAAA
>JAFTKF010000026.1 GCA_017453405.1 Clostridia bacterium | reverse complement strand
GTATGGATGAAAACATCAGTATGGTCTTTGTATCTATCCAAAACCATTTCAGTAAGGTCGTGGACGCGATCACCGCAAACATATACTCTACGCTTTTCCCCTACGGGGCAAGCCAATAACGGGGCACAGTATTCGCAGCCAATTACCGGAGAATCCGCGGAACACGCTGTCTCCCGAAGAGCGGCATCCCGTGTAGGGGTGCCGCTCACCAGAACCTTAATCGCATTGTCGGACTAGTCTACCCCGCGTCGGAGGGTAGCAATGCGCGTCTGCATCTTGCTGAAAGCCTCATCGAATTCACAACTGACGCACGAATCGGGGCATACTTTTCTGCGGGGACAGTTTTTATTCTTCCGTGCCATTTTCCGCACCTCCCAGTAATTCTTTGATCCTACAAGCGGTTTCACGGTCGGTGTTGTAGACGGACTCACGCATTTCTGCCATTATCGTTTTCAATTCAGGAGTTTTTACAATGTCATCAACACGATCAAACGCGGCTTGAATTTTCTTATCACCCTCGTACAGCACATCTCTGACAGCTTCCCACTGCTGCCGATGATAACCTCCGAAGATATCCGGGTTGTCCTGAATCACCATGTACAAGGCCTGTGCCATTTCATCAACACGTTTTTCATCGTGCTCCCTGTAGCCGAGAAAATCAAGGATAGCATGAACCGTCTCATGGAGAAAATCGGCTTCCATCTTTTCTTTAGCGTTGGGCAGAATGCGGATTTTAAGGTTGAAATAGTCAACCTCCGCGGTATAACTGGCGCGTCCAAGCATAAGATTATCTGTGACTTCGACGGTGTACGTTTTGCCGCCGATTTTAATTTTGTCAGGAATTTTCATCTGTGTTCTCCTTATCGAGCTGTAAGATTATCTGATCTACTATCAGGTCGGTACATTTTTTAATTACTTGAGAAGCGGGGATTCCTTCCCATAAAGTGAAGCTCCCCCACGTGTCAATCCAGTATGGTGAGGTGGTCCATGGGGCCGCCGCGATATCAACACTCGTGAGAAACTTATGCGCAAGACATTTTGCATCGTCAAAAGTAAGCGGTTGGAGTTCGTATTGGATCGGGAAACGTCGGGCCAAAGCGGGGTCAATATCTGCAAATCTGTTGGTCGTTCCGATAATGATTACGTTTTTAGGAACAGAATCCAGCTCTTGCATGATTGCAATGACGATCCGATTCATTTCTCCCACATCCTGCATCTGTCCGCGTTTCAATCCGATTGCGTCTAATTCATCAAAGCAAAGAACACAAGGGTTAGAACGGATGAAATCGAATATCTTTGCAAGGTTGGATTGGGTTTCACCTAAATGCGAACAAACGAGATTGGAAAAACGAACACAGCAAAAAGGAAGTTCAGCTTTATGTGCGATGTATCTCGCCAACGTCGTTTTACCGCAGCCGCTACTGCCGTGTAGCAGCAGTGCCGGTAAATACGGTATGCCGATTTCGGAGAGTTTCTTTGATGCTTTGTATGTTTTCAGGGTTTCATTTACGGCTTTTTCCTCAGTGCCCCGTAATAAGAAACGCTCATTCGGAAAAATGCTTGTGTCTTCAACGTTTATTAACGATTTAACACTGGGCGGGAGTTCCGTGAAGGGCGATTTTTGCGCGTCAAGCATACGAAGTAATTCAGCTTTGAAAACTCTGTCTTTCTCAGAATTGAGAGAGTCCAGTACAATTCTCGCATAATTTTGAGCTTTACGGATATCAGCAGAACATACGCTTTGCAAAAGAAGTTTCACGTTCTTATCCATCGCGCTTGACACCCTTCATTCTTGCGCCGCATTTCGGACAGCGAAAGAGGCCATCCTCAAAAGGCATAGCGGTACAGGCCCTTGTATCGCAGTTAGAACATCTGCTTTTCAGGCCCTCGATGATCCATTCTGCATATACGACAGGTTCATACTGTGTGGTTCTTTTGGTGTTTTCCTGCCTGCGCGTTTCAAACCGCCATTTCCGGGCATCGTTTCCGATCTTCTGAAACAGTCGCGCTTCGGCCAATGCGGGAGTATCTTCGCAGATACCAAACTGAAACTGCTTTCTAACTGTGTTCCAGATACCGTATTTTACGCCGGGTTTCCCGCGATAGTATTCTTCTTTATTCACGGCAGCTCCTCCAATTCGGATTCTTTCCGCATACAGTTGATGCAGATGTGCCTACCTTCAGGGATAACATCGCCGCAGCACACACAGGTATCGGCGTTTTCGTAGCGCGGTACCGGTGTAGCGGTTTCCGGCCCGCTCACGGCGTCACGCCCAGTAGCAAGCTCTCCTGCACAGGCGGCATAGCCGGCGATGTCAACAAAGGTATCGGGCTTCTGAACCTTCGCAGTGAGAGAGCGGGCAATCTTGAATTCGATGAGCATGAGTGCCGCATCGGTAGGGGTGATGGTGATGTCGTAGCCTTTGGCACGGAGATAGCCCGTCCACGTATCGGCTATTGCCTTGAAACTGTCTTCAGGTTCTCCGTACTGTCTGTTACGATCCGTACACACACAGGTGTGTGCGCCTTTCAGGATATCTTCGCGGTTCATACATGACCTCCAATAGCTATTGATCCGAGAAGCAGGAGTGCGTTTGCGATTGCTCCCGCCATATAAATTACTGATTTTCTTTCATCTTTTGCGCCCATGCTGGACAAGAAGAAAAGAACAGTGAAAATGATAAAAACGATTTGTGCTGCAATCAACATCTTTTAACCTTTTTTAATTTTTGACGTTTGACCCTGAAGCGGAAACAGCAATGGATGCAACGGAAAATGTAGTTTCCATTCCAGACCAGCGGGTTATCCTTACCACATTTCGGGCAAGTGGCGACACCCATTACAGGTTTATTTGCCATAATTGCCTCCTACCTCCGGGAAATGATATTTTGTAACTGCAATCGGGAACTCTTCGATCTCAGAGGCCCACAAGCACGTACCTCTGCCATTCAGGTGTTCCCACAGCAGCGGAAAGCCTCCGATCCCATCAAACAGGCTTGCCATAGTACAGTCAGTACCACAGGACAGGGAGAGCTTTTGCAGAAAATACAGCCACGGCGGCAGAGCGATACTGTTGCCCAGAGCTTTGTAGCGGGCTGTATCATCGCATTCCTTATGTACCTTACCCTTGCTGTCCGTCCACTCTCCGATGTCTGTCCAGCCGTCAGGGAAGCCCTGTAAGCGTTCACATTCAAGCGGAGTCAACCGCCGAACGATACTGTGTTCCCGTACTACATTTTGCAGGTTCAGTGACATACCGCCATCGGGTTTCGATTGCAGTGTTCCGTTAGTGTCGGGGTTCTCAGTGCCGTTTCGACAATCTACAGCGCATATCAGGTCGGTAGCATCTTTATAATCACGTTGTTTAC
>JAFTKF010000281.1 GCA_017453405.1 Clostridia bacterium | reverse complement strand
GCGTGTAGTCTTATCCCCCATGGTTGCAAAAAAAACATCCTCGTCAAGCGCAGTATCCAGTGTTGCTGCAAAGGCAGCACCGCAAAGCACAGCAATTGACAGTGCAATCAATAAGCAAAGTGAGAGTGAAAGCAAAAATATCAAAAGCCTTTTTCCTGTTTTCTTCATCAACATCGTAAAAAACACCCCCGCTATTTCGTAGTTTTCTACGATGCGGGGGTGTAAATACCTGTTCTTATATGGGATTGATTGCGCTTTTTGTCACTTTAAGACCACATTGTCAGCACCGAGTATTTCTACCAGCTCAGCAACTGTAAACGCGGTGCAATCGAAGCCGCCTTCAAGCCGTTTGTAGCTTTTCGTTGAGGAATCGTAAACCGAAACGGGTAGCTCTCCCTCAAAAATTTCCAGAATATTGCATGCACGCCTCCACTTTTCATCCGATAGGGACGGAACACGCAAATACAGGATTTTGGCGTTTGTGGGAGAAATGCTGACAGGGGCTTGCTTAGCAGCAGGCTTTGCCGCTTGACGCTCCACGGGAGCAGTCAGCGTGCGGTTGTCGGGCAGCTCGGCAATGCGCGATACCAGTACCTTCGGCGCTTCCTCCTCACGGATCGAAAGCTCGCCCTCGATACGCAATACGGCATCGGTGTGCAAAATATGCGCAAATTGCGTGTAGATTTTAGGGAAAGCCAGACATTCGATCTCGCCATAGCGGTCCTCCAAGGTGAAAAACGCCATGCGGTCATCCTTTTTGGTCGTTTTCATCGTCACCGAGGTAACAATACCGGCAACCGTCACCTTCGCCCTGTCGGCAAGCAAAAGCTCGCCGTTATCATCGGTTTCAACCAGTGCACGGATTTCACGGATGGCAGGATCGGCAAGTGCGTTGGAAAATCCGTCCAGCAGGTGCCCCGAAAAATACATGCCCGAAGCATCCTTTTCCTGCGCCAAAAGCTCACGCAATCCAAATTCGGGTAATGGCGGATAGATGATCTCGGGGCGCTCGGTCACGCCTGTTGAGAACATATCCAGCTGTCCTGTGAGGTTAGAGCGATTCCTCGTTTGCAGGCGGTCGATCATCGACTCGTATACCGCCATCAATTGACTGCGGTAAACGCCAAGGTGATCGAATGCACCTGCCTTGATCAGCGATTCGATCTGACGCTTGTTAAGGTCAGCCGAGGAAAGACGCTCCAGAAAATCATCAAAGGAGCGGTATGCCCCGCCACGCTCACGCTCGGCAACTGCCGCCTCAAGGAAATTGCGCCCCACGTTTTTAAGTGCCAACAAGCCAAAGCGAATATTCGCGCCACTGACGTGGAAGGTTACCTCTGATTCGTTGATATCGGGCGGAAGCACGCGCACGCCTCTCTTGCCCACCTCGCCGATATATTCGGCGATCTTGGGCATATTGCCAAGCTCCGAGGTCAGCAGCGCCGCGAAATATTCCTTCGGGTAATGCGCCTTCAGATACGCCGTACGATAAGAGATCACGGCATACGCGGCGGCATGGCTCTTGTTAAAGGCGTAATGCGCAAAATCCGCCATATCGTGAAAGATCGCCTCAGCGGTGTCTGCGTCGATGCCATTGTCACGGCAGCCCTTCAAAAACGCCTCTTTTTCCGCCTCCATCACGCCCGCCTTTTTCTTCGACATGGCGCGACGCACCACGTCGGCGTGTCCAAAGGAATAGCCCGCCAGTAAGCGGAATACCTGCATGACCTGCTCTTGGTAGACCACGCAGCCGTAGGTGGAGCGAAGGATCGGCTCCAAAAGAGGTGTACGGTACACGATCCCCGCAGGATTTTTACGATTCTCGATAAACTTGGGGATCGAATCCATGGGACCCGGGCGATACAACGCGATCGCCGCAACGATATCCTCAAAGGAATCGGGCGAGAGATTCATCAGCATCTGGCGCATGCCGCCCGATTCCAGCTGAAACAGTCCCGTTGTTGCTCCCTTTGAGATCAGCTTGAAGGTCTTTTGATCGTCCAACGGAATCTTTTCAATATCAAACGACGGCTCGCTTTCCTTGATCTGCAAAACCGCATCGTTAATAATGGTAAGATAGCGAAGTCCGAGAAAATCGAACTTCAGAAGTCCAAGCTCGGCAACCGTATCCATGTCGTACTGTGTAATGGTTACTCCGTTGCTGGTGGCAAGGGGCAGATATGCCGAAAGCGGGCGCTCGGTAATGACAATTCCCGCCGCATGAATCGAAAGATTGCGCGGCATTCCCTCAAGCGCCATAGCAAGATCAAGTAAGCGCTTGATTTCAGGTCGTTCGTATTGAGCCTTCAGCTCGGGAAGGCGCAATGCATCGGCAATCGTGATGCCCAGCTCACGAGGAATCGATTTTGCCACGACGTCAACGTCACCGTATGCCATACCAAGGGCTCGTCCCACGTCACGCACCGCAGCGCGTGCGGCAAGCGTGCCGAAGGTTACGATTTGCGAAACGTGCTCCTTGCCGTAGCGCTCAGTCACGTAGGCGATCACCTCGTCACGGCGGTTATAGCAAAAGTCCACGTCTATATCGGGCATGCTGATGCGCTCGGGATTGAGAAAGCGCTCAAACAGCAGATCAAACTGCATCGAATCCACGTCGGTAATGCCAAGGAAGTATGCCACGATGCTGCCCGCGCCCGATCCACGTCCGGGTCCCACGGGTATTTTCTTGGATTTCGCAAAATTCAAGTAATCCTGTACGATCAGAAAATAATCGGCGTATCCCATCTGCTCGATCACCGAAAGCTCATATTCCATACGGGCGCGATACTCGTCCACAGAATGCTTATCGGTATGCAGAAGACCTGCCGCGTGCCTTGCGGCAAATCCACGCTCGGCAAGCTCGCGCAGATATTGCGGTGCATCCTTTCCCGCAGGACACGGGAACTTTGGCAGATGCGACCGGGTAAAATCGAAATCAAAGTTGCAACGCTCGGCAATTGCCACACTGTTGGAAAGTGCACCTGTGTAGCTGTCGAACAGCATGCGCATTTCATCGGTGGTCTTATAATAAAACTCGTCGGTTTCAAAGCCGATGGGTCTGCCGTCGGCAAGCTGGCTGTTGGTTTGAATACAAAGCAGCACGGCTTGGGTTTCAGCGTCCATGCGGCGCAGGTAATGACAGTCGTTCGTGGCAACCATCGGCAGATCACATTCTGTCGCAAGCTTTGCAAGCATGGGGAGAATTTGTTTTTGCTCAGGAAGACCGTGGTTTTG
>JAFTKF010000280.1 GCA_017453405.1 Clostridia bacterium | reverse complement strand
TACCTATATCAACTGATCCCATTGGGAGAAAGGATAGCTATGGATCCGATTATTACCATTTCCTGTGATTTTTCATCCCCTGAGGATATCAGCCGCTTCGTCAAGGCGTGTGAGGACAATTTCTTCCGTCAGGTGGATACCTGTGCGGAAAAGATTCTTGAAAGCGGTGTACGCTTTGTGACCCTTTCCGGTCCTTCCTGCTCGGGCAAGACCACGGCATCTGACCGCATTCTTTCGGCATTTGCCGCACGCGGGATTCGTGTGAAGGTCATCTCGATCGATGATTTTTATCTGAGCCGCGATATTCTGATCAAGCGCTCTGAAGAGGCAGGTGTGCCGATCGATTTCGATTCCCCTACGACCCTTGATATTGACGCGTTTGAACGGGCGATTACCGCTCTGCGGGCAGGGGAGGAATCTCTGCTTCCGCATTACGACTTCAAAACCGGCACGTGTGACAGAGTGGATCGGTTTTCGGGTAAGGATGCCGACATTTTCCTGATCGAGGGCATTCAGGCGATTTATCCCAACGTGATCGAGATTCTCAAAAAGGAAGCGTATTTTTCGATCTATATCCGCCCGTCCAGCTCGGTTGCGGCAGGGGGCGAGCTGTTTGAATCGCACGAGCTTCGCTTTGCCAGACGCTTGGTGCGCGATTATCGCTACCGCTCCGCGATGCCCGACTATACCTTTGTGCTTTGGGAAGGGGTTCGCCGCAACGAACAGATCTATCTTGAACCGTTTGAATACGGGGTGGATTTCCGTATTGACTCAACGATGGGATATGAGCCGATGCTGATTCGCGATCTGTATCTTGAATATCTGTCCTATGTCAAAGAGGACTCCCCCTATTACGAAAAAGCAAGACGCCTGATGCGTGAATACGATCACGTGGCGTCGATCGATGCGCACTATATTCCCAATAATTCGATCTTTCGTGAATTTATTGGGTATGATGCGTAAGAAACTCTTTCCAAACGCACAGAATCTATAGAAAGGAAGCCTTTGAAGGCATATGTCTCACAATGACAAAATATCTTTATACCGGTGCAAGACTGCTTGATAATCGAATCGTATGCCTTGTGACCGAGGGTGAGAGGATCACCTATATCGGAGAAGCGCGCCCCGAGGGCGTGTTTGACCGCATCATTGATTGCCGCGGCAATCTTCTGATGAGCGGCTTTTACAACACCCATTGCCATGCGGCAATGACACTGTTTCGCGGATATGGCGAGGATATGTCGCTCCGCGAATGGCTGGATACCCGTATTTTGCCTGCTGAGGACCGTCTGGATGACGACAAGGTCTATTACGGCTCGCTGCTTGCGATCGCCGAAATGCTGGCAAGCGGTATCGTATCCTTTTCGGATATGTATTTCTTTTGCGACAAGACGGCAAACGCGGTGCTCGATTCGGGCATCAAAGCCAATATTTCGCGCTCGCTCGTTTCCTTTGAGGAGGGAATGACGGCAAGAAACGACCCCCGTTTTCTGGAAGGCGTATCCCTTGCGCGTGACTATCACGGCAAAGGGGATGGCAGACTGCTTGTGGATCTGTCGATCCATGCCGAATACAGCAATGTGGAAAGCTATATCCGCGATGTTTCGGACTATACGGCAGAGAACGGCTTCCGTATGCAATTACACCTTTCGGAGACCGAAAAGGAGCATAACGACTGTATTGCCCGTCGCGGCAAGACGCCCACCGAATTTTTCTATGACTGCGGCACCTTCCGTTCGCCCACGACCTGTGCGCACGGTGTCTGGCTTACGGAAGGGGATATGGACATTCTTGCCGCCTGCGGTGCGACGGTTTCGCACAATCCCTGCAGTAATCTGAAGCTTGGCAGTGGCGTTGCCCGTGTTTCGACACTGATGGCACACGGTGTCAATGTCGGTCTTGGTACAGACGGCGCGGCTTCGAACAATTCGCTGGACTTTTTCCGCGAGATGTACGTGGCATCCCTGATTGCCAAGGGGGCGGCTTGCGATCCCACGGTGGGGCGTGCGGAGGATGTACTCCGTATGGCGACGGTGAACGGCGCCAAGGCGCAAGGGCGTTATGATTGCGGAGAAGTGAAGGTTGGCAATCGCGCCGATCTCATTCTGGTTTCGCTTGACGATGTGAATACGATGCCGACCTATGACGCGTCGTATACCGTTCTGTATGCGGCAAAGGCGGCAAATTTGAAAATGACGGTCGTTGACGGCAGAATTTTATACGAAAACGGCGAATATACTACACTGGATATCGAAAAAATCAAGGATAGTTTCAAACGGGTTTGCGATTACTAAGCCGTTTGGCGTACGCCTTCGGCAGGAAGGCGGCAATATGAAACAGCAATCGGGCAAGATCGCCAAGGGGGCGGTCATTCTTGCCATATCCGGGCTTTTGGTCAAGGTGCTTGGGATGATCTATAAGATTCCCTTGACAAACCTTTTGGGAGATAGCGGTATGGGGTATTTTAACACCGCTTATACCGTTTATTCGATTTTTTTCGTGCTGTCCGGTACGGGGCTTCCGACCGCGCTTTCGCTTTCGGTGGCGAAGGATCTTTCCCTCGGGCAGGATGCGCTTGCCGAAAAACGCTTTCTGGCGATGCGGCGCTTTACGCTTGTGTTCGGTGCAATCCTGATGCTGTGTCTTATGGTGTTTGCCGGACCAATCGCCGCGCTTCTGGGCAATGAAAATGCCTTTTGGGCACTGATTGCCGTTTCTCCCGCTGTCTTCTTTGTGACGGCGAGTGCGGCGCATCGGGGCTATTTTCAGGGGCAGGGCAATATGCTTCCGACGGCACTGTCTCAGCTCGTCGAGGCGTTATTCAAATTGCTTTTGGGGCTTCTTCTGCTCCTTGTTGCCATAAGGCTGCGTGTGGCATTGCACGGAAAGGCGGCGTATGCGATCTTTGGGCTTACGCTTGCGACGGTTCTGGTATTTTTGCTTCTGTCGCTGTTTGTGAAAAAACGGCAAACGGTGAAGTGTGAGCGGACAGAGGCGCTTATGCTGATGAAGGAAACCCTTCGCGATGCCTTTCCGATTACCTTGAGCTCCTGATGTTTAAGCCTTGCTTCGTCGCTGGATCTTTTGTTGCTGATGCGCAGTCTGCAGGCGATCGGCTATACCCCTGAAATGGCGAATGCCGCGTGGGGGAATTATTCCTCGATGGTGCTTCCGCTTTTCCATATGCCGCAGGTGCTCTTAACCCCCATTGCGTATGCGACGCTTCCCGCCTTGCGCTCACACGTGGCAAGGGGTGATGTTCGCGAGGCGGAGCAGCTTATGAAAAGTGCTCTGACGGTCACGGCGATCGTATCTGCCCTTGCCGCTCTGGGGCTGTCACTGTTTTCATACGATGCTCTTCAATTGCTGTATACCGATCAGGATGCGGTGGCGCGCGCGTATCCGAAGCTTGCGCTGGTATCGCTTGCGATCTTTCCCTTGGGGCTTGTCACGACGGCATCCACGCTGCTTCAGGCGTTCGGTAAGCTGTGGACACCCACAGTTGCCTTTGCTATCGGTGCTTGTGTGAAGATCTTTGTGACACTTGCCTTGACCGAAATGCTTGGCGAAAGCGTCTCTCCGTGGGGCACGCTTTTGTCCTATACCGTAACAGCGGCGCTTGATCTTGCGCTGTTGTCGCAAAAGCTGCCTCTTGCGCTGTCGGCAGTTACGCTGAAGCCCTTTTTTGTGGCAGGAGTTTCGGTACTGGGTGCGGTTTTCGTGCGTGCGGTGTTGACACAAGCTTCGCTTTCCGCGCGTCTTGTGAGCGTTCTTTCAATAGGCGTGGCGGCGCTTCTGGCGCTCGGTCTTGCGGTGTTGACCCGAGCGATCAAGGAAGAGGATCTTTTGGTGTTTGGCATTGCCGTAAAGCCGCGGAGAAAAAAACAGTGATCGGATATCCCATATAAAATATAAGGATAGATATTTACGGTAACAACCGTTCAGATAGGAGAAAAGGAAATACGATATGAATGAAAAAGCAAAAGAACTGACAGGGAAGGCGCGGTATACGATCGCGGACCTTCTCAGCATTATGGAATTACTGCGTGCGGAGGACGGTTGTCCTTGGGATAAGGAACAGACACACGAATCGATCCGCTCGAATCTGATTGAAGAGACCTATGAGGTGGTGGAAGCGATCGATACCGCCGACAGCGCCCTGCTTCGTGAGGAGCTGGGAGATGTTCTCCTACAGGTGGTCTTTCACGCAAGAATCTCGGAGGAAGCAGGCGACTTTACCTTTGACGATGTATGCGATGAGGTCGCAAGAAAGCTTGTGATCCGCCATCCGCATATTTTTGCCGATGTGGAGGCTGACACGACCGATAAAGTGCTTGCCAATTGGGATGCGATCAAGGCAGAGACCAAGCATCGCGACACGCTTGCAGACACCTTGAATTCGGTGCCCCGTACCCTGCCTTCCCTGATGCGTGCCGCCAAGATTGCCAAAAAGGCTGCCAAGGCGGGCTACGGCAAACCGCTTGACCACGTGGTGGGCGATCTGCTTCTTGACATTGCGACTCTCTGCAACGAAAACGGCATTGATCCCGAGAAGGCGCTTTACGATGCCTGCGACCGCCGTATTCTTGATGTGGTTGCCCGGGAGGATGCGGATGAGAATTGATAAATATTTAAAGGTATCGCGCCTGATCAAGCGGCGCACGGTTGCGCAGGATGCCTGCGACGGCGATCATATTGCGGTCAACGGCAAGGTCGTGAAGCCCAGCTATCAGGTCAAGATCGGGGATGAGATCGAGATCCGCTTTGGTCAGCGCACGCTCACCGTGCGTGTACTCAGCACGGTAGAGCACGTCGGAAAAGCCGAGGCACAATCGATGTTTGAGGTTATTTCGCAAAACTAACGCCTTTTTTAAGCCCTTTGGTATAGATACGGCATTGTCTTCATAGAATGGAACAGGAACTTCGGGAGGTGTGTGCAGTGGAGGAAACGAAAGGGCACAAGGGAACAGAAGAGCTTCGTCTTCTGGCGCGAAAGGCGCTTATGCTGGATGGCGTGATCGATATTCTGGCGTTTGATACGGCGTATGCGCTTTTGTCGACAAGTCTTGGCGTATTGACGGTAGAGGGCGAAGGGCTTCGCATTGAAAAGAGTGATGTGACGCAGGGAACGTTGGCGTTATCCGACAGAGTGGATGCTCTGATCTGGTCCGAGGATACCCCGTCAAAGAAAAAGGGCTTGTTCGGGCGCTCGAAATGACGCTGTATCTTTCGCAGAAAAAGCTGTTATTTCTGCTTCTCGGCGGCTTGCTGCTCGGGGTATGCTTTGGTGCGGTTTACGACCTTTTGCGCCTTCTCCGTATGAAAGAGCCGCGCAGGGCTGTTCTGAAGGGCTGCTATGCTGCGATTCTCCATCTTTCGGACGCTTTGTTTTTCGCTTGCTTCGGGGTGGCGGATGCGATTTTGTTTTTCGTGTATCACAACGGGCGGGTACGGATCAGCGTTTTTGTGATGAATCTGCTGGGGTTTTTGCTGTACCGCGTGACGGTGTCACGTATGATATTTCAAAGGCTTCGCCGTGTGCGCGATGGGGTGTGTACGGTGATCATCAAATGGGTTCGCGCGGTATTCCGTGCGATTGTGAAGAAGAGGAAAGACTATGAAAAAGAAGATGTTCTTCCTGATCATTGTGTTGACGATCGCGACTGTGGCACTGGTAACGGTGATCTCGACACAGATCGCTCTGCGTGAGCAGGAGGAAAAGCTCAGAGAGCTTCAGGAAAAACGGGATGCTCTGCTTCTCGAAAACGAAAAACTCGTGCACGATCTCGGTGAGGATATCACCGATCAGTATATCGTTCGCCTGATGCGACAGCTTGGCTATTATTTTCCGGGTGAAAAGAATGTCACCTTTATCGATCCCCCGACGACCGAAGGGGAGGATTCTACACAGTAATTTGACTGTGATGCCACCACTTCAAAAGGTTTTGATGGGTGGATGTGTAAACAGTTTAGGACATAAAAAAAGATTCCATAGTCGATACAGTTTCGGCTATGGAATTTTCTTTTTTACAGTCAAACGGTTTCACGTTTCATTAGTCTTTCGGATGGATTGTATTATATAAATGCAAAAATATTATTCCGCAACTATTGATATTGTTCCGCAAATGCGGTATAATAAGGAATTGAAAAATATTTCGTTTTTGTCTTGAAATTCAGAAGAATTTATGGTAAAATGGGCAATATTCTTTACAAGGGGGCGATGGGATGAGAGTCGTTGTTAAGGTGGGGACTTCTACCCTGACACATCCGACGGGGTGTGTGAATATTCGCAGAACCGAGAGGCTTTGCAAGGTCATCAGCGATATGATGAACGCAGGTGTTGAGGTGATCTTAGTGTCGTCGGGTGCTGTGGGTATGGGTGTCGGGAAGCTGCACCTCAAGGAGCGCCCGACAGAGCTTGCCTTAAAGCAAGCCGCGGCGGCGGTGGGGCAGTGTGAACTGATGTACAGTTACGACCGTTTGTTTTCATCCTACAACCGCACGGTAGCGCAGCTGCTTCTGACAGCGCCCGATCTTTATGAAGAATCGCGGTTTGTGAAATTTGAAAATACGGTGGAGCGACTGCTTTCGCTTTGTGTGCTCCCCATTATCAATGAGAACGATACGGTATCGACGGCAGAGATCGAGTTCGGGGATAACGATACGCTTGCCGCCGAGGTTGCCGCACACGTTCGGGCGGATCTTCTGGTGATTCTTTCGGATATTGATGGATTGTACAGCGCTGATCCGCGCAAGGATGAAAACGCGCACCTGATCCCCGAGGTCAGAGAGATCACAAGCGAGATCCTAGCCCTCGGTGGCGGTGGCGGCACGGCGCTTTCGACGGGCGGTATGGCGACAAAGCTTCGCGCGGCAGAGATCGTCACCGCCGCAGGTTGTGATATGATCATTGCCAACGGCAGTGATCCCTTGTGCTTATATGATATTTTGGATGGCAAGGCGGTTGGCACGAGATTTTATGCCAAGCGTCGCAAGGAGGACTAGATGGCAGAACGTACAACACAAGAGCTTCTTGCGCTTTCCCGTGCGGCGGCAAGTCAGATGCGTGCGCTTTCCGAAGAAGATGTGAACGCGGCGCTACACGCAATGGCAGAGGCGCTTTGGCGGCATAAGGAGGCGATTCTCAAGGCGAATGGGCTCGATCTTGCGCTTGCCAAGGGGGTCGTGCGGGAGTCGATGCTCGATCGGCTGCTTCTGAACGAAGCGCGTCTTTTGGCGATGATCGAAGGCATTCGTGCGCTGATTTCGCAAGATGTGCCGTTTGGCGCTTTACTGGACAGTTATACGCACCCGAATGGGTTAAAGATCACGCGGGTGAGCGTGCCGCTCGGTGTGGTGGGTGTCATTTACGAAAGCCGTCCGAACGTGACCTCCGATGCCGCCGCGCTGGCGATCAAAAGCGGCAATGCCGTGCTGTTGCGCTCGGGGAAGGAGGCTTGGCATTCCGCCAAGGCGATCGTCGACGCCTTTCGTGAGGCGCTTGCCATGACGGTGATTCCGCAGGATGCGATCCTATTGGTGGAGGACAAAAGCCGTACCTCTGCCGAAGTGATGATGAAGGCAAATCACGAGCTTGATCTTCTGATTCCTCGCGGCGGTCGGTCGCTGATTGCCTCTTGCGTAGCCAATGCGACCGTTCCCTGCATTGAGACCGGTACGGGGATCTGCCATATTTACGTAGATGGGGAAGCGGATCTTGACAAAGCCCTTCGCATTGTGGATAATGCCAAGACCTCCCGTCCGTCGGTCTGCAATGCGGCAGAGGTGCTTCTGGTGGAGGCATCGGTTGCTCCCGTCTTTCTGCCGCGGCTTTATCAGGTGCTGGTGAGCGAACGTGAAGAAAAGGGGCTGACAGCGGTGGCGCTTCGCTGTGACGCTTTGGCATACGCTGCGCTTCAGGGGTACGAGGGAGTCACGGAAGCCGGGGAAGACGATTTTGACTGCGAATTTCTGGATCTGATTCTTGCCGTGAAGGTCGTCTCGGGCGTGAAGGAAGCAATTGCGCATATTGCCGCGCATTCCACGGGACACAGCGAAGCCATTGTGACCGAAAATCCCGATACAGCGCGCACGTTTACGAATCAGGTGGATTCGGCGGCGGTGTATGTCAATGCCTCGACACGCTTTACCGATGGCGGAGAATTCGGTCTGGGCTGTGAAATGGGCATTTCCACACAAAAGCTTCACGCGCGCGGACCGTTTGGTCTTCGGGCACTGGTGAGCTATAAATACGTGATTCAGGGAAACGGACAAATACGCTGAAGCCCTTTCACGGATGCATCATCACTGTCCCCCATAATAAAAGTTTTTGTGGGGTTTGGAGTTGTAAACAATTCCGGTGCTTTTTTCAAAAAGTACCCCAAGAAAAACAATATCTATCCAAAAAAGCAGCCGTTGTCAAACGCTCACAATTCCTGCAAGCGTTTGACAACGGCGCATTTTTGTTTTTTTGGCGGTAACTGTTCAAAACAATCATCCTCGCCGCAGAAGCAAAAAACACGAAAACCTGTCCCTACGATTTTTGTGTGATTTTTTACATTTTTATATATTTTTTATAAACAGCAATTTAAAGGGAAACCCCCTCTTGTGTGTTCCCCTCATATACTTTGGAAATATTCCGTTTCCGCTTGCGGAACGCGGTTGTCAAGACCGCGAGGAATATTTCGCGACGGCGTCATTCACATTTCAAAATACCGCTAACTTCACACGCCGCTTGGATGGCTCATATACTTTGGAAATATTCCGTTTTCGCTTGCGGAACGCGGTTGTCAAGACCGCGAGGAATATTTCGCGACGGCGTCATT